>NZ_MJXL01000062.1:0-3217 GCF_001762785.1 Campylobacter sp. BCW_6463 | reverse complement strand
GTCCTGATGAGCTTGATAAAGCAGATGAAACATTAAGACAAGAATATCTTAAAAACAAAGAATTTAAATTAATTAAAAGTATTAAGTAGATTGGTTATAATAAAACAATTTATCTATATTAGGAGTAAATTTGCAAATTCCTATTTATTCTAAACTCAAAACAAAGCTAGAAAGCAAAGGAATAGACAATATATCAAGTGGACAAATTGCTTGGTTTGTGTGTAGCTTGATTCTTGCTTTGGTAACTTATATTATTCTAACTTTTCACTACATTTACATTAGTTATGGTAAATATGATAAGAATTTATTTTTATTAATATTTGATAGAAATGCAATAGAGTTATTTGTTATTGTATATTCTTGCATAATGTTTAATTTATTATATATTTATAATGCCATTCCTTTGGTTTTATCTGCGGTATTTATATTTTTAGCATTTTATTTTTCTAGTTTAAGCTTGTTTATTGTTGGTTGTTGTGGTATAGGAGTATTTTTCTTAATATCCATTTTTAAAAGAAAGTTTATGTTTAGTGTTTTACTATTCGCCTTGGGTTATACTTGCACATTGTTCTTTTTTTATGGACTGGCAACATATTAGAAAGGATTTTATAAATGAAATATTATGCAACGATTTATATTGATGAGTTTTTAGAATATGAAATATTAGTTAGTCTTTATAATGGAAACGGCTTAGATTTCACCCACGCTTTCTTAGGACTTACCAAAGGCAAAAGTCCTGATGAGCTTGATAAAGCAGATGAAACATTAAGACAAGAATATCTTAAAAACAAAGAATGGGACAAGATAGATCAAAAATGGTATGAAGCTAAAGAACCTAATGAATTCAATGATGGTTTTTGGGGTTTTGGAACTGGAATTGCTAATGTTGCAGAATCTCTTATAGGATCTCCTGGCAAAGTATTTAACAATAACCAATATGTATTAGATAGCAATATTGATAAAAATTGTTATATTATTAAAAAACTAAGAAGCCCCCAAGCTTTCAAACCCTCTAATCGTTGCACTTTAGAACTTTCTAAAGAACAATATGAAATCCTACTTGCAAATATTAAAAATGATTTTAATACTACAAAAGAAATTACACCTAATAGCAAAGAACCAATCAATGAAGAATTTACCTATAAGCTTCTTGAAAACAACTGCGTTACTTGGGTTATTCAAAAACTTTCTGATATAGGAATAGAGCTTATTGATGATGAATATAAAGTGCCTGGAAATTTGATAGATATCTTTGGCTTGATCAAATCTCTTCACTCTATCTTTTTGAAATTTCAAAACATTGATGATAATTTACAAAGCGTAAAAGGTGCAAGAGCTTTTATTACTTGGACTAGATCTATGCTAGATAATAATTATATATGTTATGTAAATCAGGAAAATTTAGAAAAGAAAATACAAACTTTTTGTAAAAAAGATATAGAAAATCAAAGATATTATGAAAGTATTAAAAAATTTTATGATAAAGCCTCCCAACTTAAAAGTATATATAATAAATTAGATTTTTGTTTGGAATCTATCACTAAAAAATTTAATACAAGCATAAAAGGCGATTTTGAATTGATTTATTTCGATAGAAAAGATAGACAAATTAAACTTTTAAAAGCAGATAATGATTATGAAGCTATTGCGATACAAGATTTAGATTTGAGTCAAAAATATAATAATTTTAGTGTGAGTAAGTTTTATCCTTTTATTTTTATACCTAAAGATGAAATGCTTTCAAGAATGCTTTATCATAAATATGATTATGGTAATATCTCACAAGAATATCAAAAAGATAGAAATGAATTTTATTTTAATGTTTTAGCAGGAGAAAAAAGCGATAAATACTGGAGTTTAAGTTATCATAAAATGACTAAAAATTTAAGGAAAATTCATGCCTCTTGAAAAAGTAAAAGAAACAATTTTTGCTAATGATAAAGAAGTGATTGATTGTGAAGTCTTAAGGGCTAAAAATGTTGATTTAACTCATTCTAAAATTTATTTTCAAGGTATACTCCTTACAGGCTCAAATGAACTTCCTAACAATCCTTTTTACTTTGGAGAATTAGATCAAGATAATACTATAAAACAAGATACACCTAGTTATTATTTTTCTCCTAAAGATGAAAGCAGTGGCAAAGGAAGACTTAGCATCTTTTATAAAAATGATGAACTTTGTTTGCTTAATTATTCTATTATAGAAAATTCTTTAAATATTAAATTAGAATGTTTAAGCAAACAAAGCTTAGAGTATAAAGACTTAATTTCAAACACTTTAAAAGAACAAAAAACCACACAAGTAGATAAAAAACAAGCTATAGCTAAACTTCATGCTCTTTTAGAAAATCAAAACCTAGAATGTATCCATGGAGGTAAAGTCATACTTAAATCAAACAAAGGAAAAACTTTTAAAGATGATGGTGTGCCTATAATGCTAGAAAGTGATTTATTAAACTCTAGTATAGTAGCTTGTCCTAATACTATAGCAGGTGTAAGTGTTCCTTGTACTAAAGTTGTTAATGTAAAAGGATCCTTATCTCAAAAGAAAGTCAATAATGAATATGTAATCTTACAAGAACTCATATCAGCTTGTATTAGTGATAAAGGTTTTCCTTTAAAAGTAAGCTTTACTCCTACTAAGTTTAAATTTGATCACAGCTTTAATCCTAAAGAGGGCTTAGGAGAACAAAGTAAAAATCAAATAGAGTTAAAAGAACCTATAATAAGACTTCATTATAAAAGTGATAGATTTCAAAAAGATAATTTACCTATCTATAATCTTTTAATCAATAATGAAAAAAAAGAACAAAATAAGGCTTTAAATGAATTTAATATAGATTTAAAAGATTTAAAAGATATAGAGGATATAAATATTCTTAATCAATTCAAACAAGACTTTAGTAAAGATTATGAATTTAAAGAATTAAATCTTAGCTTTGATACTAATTTAATCAAACTTTATTTTATTATCCCAAAAAACATTGCTAAAGTTTATAAAAGTGCTTATAAGGAATTTGAAAATAAAGATTTAGGAGTAGGGTATTTTACACAGCTACATGAGTATGATAAAATCATCAAAAATGCTTTAGAAGATAATAAAGAATTAAACGAATATCATTTTAGTTTTTTAGCTCCTGCAAAAATGCAAAATTTAAAACTTCAAATCGCACAAGGACTAGATGAAATCTTAGAAGATGAAGATAGAAAACAAGAG
>NZ_MJXL01000061.1:0-2693 GCF_001762785.1 Campylobacter sp. BCW_6463 | reverse complement strand
ATAAAATCAATCTGTTTAACTTCTTTATTGTTGATTGTTAAATTTTTAATAGTTTGAATTAACTCTGTTTTAGAACTTATAAACATAAAAGATTCCTTATATAAAGCATTATTATATCATTTTTTATTTGCTAATATTTTTTGTCTCTCTATTAATCTCTCCTATCCACCTAAGCACATTGCCCTTATCATCAATCTCAACTTCTAAATCTTTGTATTTGTTGTAAAATTTAGGAGCTAAGATTTCTTGGAAGTATTTTGTGCCTTTTGGGGTTGTTGCTATCCAGATATTGTATTGTGACCAATATTGTGGTGTATCCCAAGAAGTGGGAGAAAACATTGTGCTACATCCATCTACAATAATATCATCATTCAAATTTCTTTCAAATCTTTCTTTATAAAAAAAATTATCTCTAAAATATATCCAAGCTTGATATTTATCTTCTTTATAATAAGATAAGTTTGAGGGATAATCTATTTTATTTCTATCTTCATCACAATAAGATCCAAAATCTATATAACCTGCTAGAAAAAGTTGCCCCAAGATATTAATATATTCACTTATATAGGTAGGTTTGGGTGTATTTAAAGAAGGAGTGTTGTTAAGACTATCAATATTATAAAATTGAATGATATTTGCATCTATTTCATGTCTTGCAAAAAATTCATCATCAATAAGTTTTAATAATAAATATTCAAATGCTAAGAGAATATCTGTTTTTGTTGTGTATCTTAAATATTCTAAAAGTAAATCCATTTCAGAAAAATATGGTTTATTATTTAATACTTTACTTAAATTTTCATAACTTTTATATCCTATATCATCTTTTTCTTTATAAGAAAAAATAGGATTACCCATTGCATATATTACTTTTATTCTTTTCACTTTTATTCCTATGGTTTAATATGAATAGTTTTATTGAGCTTTGGATTTTTGCCATAAATATTTATTGTTTCTCCCCCACTTCCAGAACCTGTTCTGTATATAATATCAATTCCATCATTCAATTTATATCTTATAAATTTTTCTTGCGTAATTTGTCCTGTTTTATGATTTTTTATAGGAATATATTTTTCTTCTAACTTTGTGGCATTTTTTATTAATTTTTGCCACAGTTCATCTAATTCTTTTTTATTTTTCAAAAGGCGAATATTCCCACTGCTACCTTTTTGTAGTTTTTCAATAATTTTCACTACTTCTTGTCGCGTTAAACCACTATTAAGTCTACTTGTAATTTTAAACATTGAATATAAACCTCTTAAAGCCGGAACAAATGTATAACTCACATCTTCCAAAGGTTTATCATTGAGTTCTAATTGACTAGGAAATACTATCTCAATAAACTCCCCACTGCCATCTTGTGTTTGTATTCTTATAACATTATCAGGGATGATTTCTTGAGCATTGTTTTCACTAGAACTTATATTATTGCTTTTTGTAGTGTTTGTGTATTTTGTGCCATTATTTATATTTACATCTTTATTTTTTGCTTTTATTTTGTTTTCACTAACCCCATTTACCACCACAAATTTACAAACATAAAACTCTTGTTTTCTATCTTCATCTTCTAAGATTTCATCTAGTCCTTGTGCGATTTGAAGTTTTAAATTTTGCATTTTTGCAGGAGCTAAAAAACTAAAATGATATTCGTTTAATTCTTTATTATCTTCTAAAGCATTTTTGATGATTTTATCATACTCATGTAGCTGTGTAAAATACCCTACTCCTAAATCTTTATTTTCAAATTCCTTATAAGCACTTTTATAAACTTTAGCAATGTTTTTTGGGATAATAAAATAAAGTTTGATTAAATTAGTATCAAAGCTAAGATTTAATTCTTTAAATTCATAATCTTTACTAAAGTCTTGTTTGAATTGATTAAGAATATTTATATCCTCTATATCTTTTAAATCTTTTAAATCTATATTAAATTCATTTAAAGCCTTATTTTGTTCTTTTTTTTCATTATTGATTAAAAGATTATAGATAGGTAAATTATCTTTTTGAAATCTATCACTTTTATAATGAAGTCTTATTATAGGTTCTTTTAACTCTATTTGATTTTTACTTTGTTCTCCTAAGCCCTCTTTAGGATTAAAGCTGTGATCAAATTTAAACTTAGTAGGAGTAAAGCTTACTTTTAAAGGAAAACCTTTATCACTAATACAAGCTGATATGAGTTCTTGTAAGATTACATATTCATTATTGACTTTCTTTTGAGATAAGGATCCTTTTACATTAACAACTTTAGTACAAGGAACACTTACACCTGCTATAGTATTAGGACAAGCTACTATACTAGAGTTTAATAAATCACTTTCTAGCATTATAGGCACACCATCATCTTTAAAAGTTTTTCCTTTGTTTGATTTAAGTATGACTTTACCTCCATGGATACATTCTAGGTTTTGATTTTCTAAAAGAGCATGAAGTTTAGCTATAGCTTGTTTTTTATCTACTTGTGTGGTTTTTTGTTCTTTTAAAGTGTTTGAAATTAAGTCTTTATACTCTAAGCTTTGTTTGCTTAAACATTCTAATTTAATATTTAAAGAATTTTCTATAATAGAATAATTAAGCAAACAAAGTTCATCATTTTTATAAAAGATGCTAAGTCTTCCTTTGCCACTGCTTTCATCTTTAGGAGAAAAATAATAACTAGGTGTATCTTGTTTTATAGTATTATCTTGATCTAA
>NZ_MJXL01000060.1:0-42918 GCF_001762785.1 Campylobacter sp. BCW_6463 | reverse complement strand
AAAAGGTAAGCTACTAAGAGCGAATGGTGGATGCCTTGACTGGTAAAGGCGATGAAGGACGTACTAGACTGCGATAAGCTACGGGGAGCTGTCAAGAAGCTTTGATCCGTAGATTTCCGAATGGGGCAACCCAATGTATAGAGATATACATTACCTATATAGGAGCGAACGAGGGGAATTGAAACATCTTAGTACCCTCAGGAAAAGAAATCAATAGAGATTGCGTCAGTAGCGGCGAGCGAAAGCGCAAGAGGGCAAACCCAGTGCTTGCACTGGGGGTTGTAGGACTGCAATGTGCAAGAGCTGAGTTTAGCAGAACATTCTGGAAAGTATAGCCATAGAGGGTGATAGTCCCGTATGCGAAAAACAAAGCTTAGCTAGCAGTATCCTGAGTAGGGCGGGACACGAGGAATCCTGTCTGAATCCGGGTCGACCACGATCCAACCCTAAATACTAATACCAGATCGATAGTGCACAAGTACCGTGAGGGAAAGGTGAAAAGAACTGAGGTGATCAGAGTGAAATAGAACCTGAAACCATTTGCTTACAATCATTCAGAGCACTATGTAGCAATACAGTGTGATGGACTGCCTTTTGCATAATGAGCCTGCGAGTTGTGGTGTCTGGCAAGGTTAAGCAAACGCGAAGCCGTAGCGAAAGCGAGTCTGAATAGGGCGCTTAGTCAGATGCTGCAGACCCGAAACGAAGTGATCTATCCATGAGCAAGTTGAAGCTAGTGTAAGAACTAGTGGAGGACTGAACCCATAGGCGTTGAAAAGCCCCGGGATGACTTGTGGATAGGGGTGAAAGGCCAATCAAACTTCGTGATAGCTGGTTCTCTCCGAAATATATTTAGGTATAGCGTTGTGTCGTAATATAAGGGGGTAGAGCACTGAATGGGCTAGGGCATACACCAATGTACCAAACCCTATCAAACTCCGAATACCTTATATGTAATCACAGCAGTCAGGCGGCGAGTGATAAAATCCGTCGTCAAGAGGGAAACAACCCAGACTACCAGCTAAGGTCCCTAAATCTTACTTAAGTGGAAAACGATGTGAAGTTACTTAAACAACCAGGAGGTTGGCTTAGAAGCAGCCATCCTTTAAAGAAAGCGTAATAGCTCACTGGTCTAGTGATTTTGCGCGGAAAATATAACGGGGCTAAAGTAAGTACCGAAGCTGTAGACTTGCACACAACTTAGATTATTTAAGTTGAGAATATAAAAAACTAAGTTATATGTTTTAGTTATATTTTTACTGATTTTTATAGAGTAAAGATAGAAATAAAGCTTAGTAAAATCAGTAAAAATATTCTTGGTTTAAAGTTTAAGTAGTTTAAGTAGTTTAAGTTGTGTGCAAGTGGTAGGAGAGCGTTCTATTTGCGTCGAAGGTATACCGGTAAGGAGTGCTGGAGCGAATAGAAGTGAGCATGCAGGCATGAGTAGCGATAATTAATGTGAGAATCATTAACGCCGTAAACCCAAGGTTTCCTACGCGATGCTCGTCATCGTAGGGTTAGTCGGGTCCTAAGTCGAGTCCGAAAGGGGTAGACGATGGCAAATTGGTTAATATTCCAATACCAACATTAGTGTGCGATGGAAGGACGCTTAGGGCTAAGGGGGCTAGCGGATGGAAGTGCTAGTCTAAGGTCGTAGGAGCTTATACAGGCAAATCCGTATAAGAACACTCCGAGAACTGAAAGGCTTTTTGAAATCTTCGGATGGATAGAAGAACCCCTGATGCCGTCGAGCCAAGAAAAGTTTCTAAGTTTAGCTAATGTTGCCCGTACCGTAAACCGACACAGGTGGGTGGGATGAGTATTCTAAGGCGCGTGGAAGAACTCTCTTTAAGGAACTCTGCAAAATAGCACCGTATCTTCGGTATAAGGTGTGGTTAGCTTCGTACTAGGATTTACTTCGAAAGCGAAGAAACTTACAACAAAGAGTCCCTCCCGACTGTTTACCAAAAACACAGCACTCTGCTAACTCGTAAGAGGATGTATAGGGTGTGACGCCTGCCCGGTGCTCGAAGGTTAATTGATGGGGTTAGCATTAGCGAAGCTCTTGATCGAAGCCCGAGTAAACGGCGGCCGTAACTATAACGGTCCTAAGGTAGCGAAATTCCTTGTCGGTTAAATACCGACCTGCATGAATGGCGTAACGAGATGGGAGCTGTCTCAAAGAGGGATCCAGTGAAATTGTAGTGGAGGTGAAAATTCCTCCTACCCGCGGCAAGACGGAAAGACCCCGTGGACCTTTACTACAGCTTGACACTGCTACTTGGATAAGAATGTGCAGGATAGGTGGGAGGCTTTGAGTATATGACGCCAGTTGTATATGAGCCGTTGTTGAGATACCACTCTTTCTTATTTGGGTAGCTAACCAGCTTGAGTTATCCTCAAGTGGGACAATGTCTGGTGGGTAGTTTGACTGGGGCGGTCGCCTCCCAAATAATAACGGAGGCTTACAAAGGTTGGCTCAGAACGGTTGGAAATCGTTCGTAGAGTATAAAGGTATAAGCCAGCTTAACTGCAAGACATACAAGTCAAGCAGAGACGAAAGTCGGTCTTAGTGATCCGGTGGTTCTGTGTGGAAGGGCCATCGCTCAAAGGATAAAAGGTACCCCGGGGATAACAGGCTGATCTCCCCCAAGAGCTCACATCGACGGGGAGGTTTGGCACCTCGATGTCGGCTCATCGCATCCTGGGGCTGGAGCAGGTCCCAAGGGTATGGCTGTTCGCCATTTAAAGCGGTACGCGAGCTGGGTTCAGAACGTCGTGAGACAGTTCGGTCCCTATCTGCCGTGGGCGTAAGAAGATTGAAGAGATTTGACCCTAGTACGAGAGGACCGGGTTGAACAAACCACTGGTGTAGCTGTTGTTCTGCCAAGAGCATCGCAGCGTAGCTAAGTTTGGAAAGGATAAACGCTGAAAGCATCTAAGCGTGAAGCCAACTCTAAGATGAATCTTCTCTAAGCTCTCTAGAAGACTACTAGTTTGATAGGCTGGGTGTGTAATGGATGAAAGTCCTTTAGCTGACCAGTACTAATAGAGCGTTTGGCTTATCTTTAATAAAGCATCACTTCCTTGTTAAGGTTTTTATAAAGCTTTGAATGTTTTATATGAAATATTTATATAAACATTATGTTTTTAAGCTAATAAAATCTTTCAAGTAAAGTTTATATTAGAACTTGCTCTTAACATTGTTTTTTAAGTATTCTATATAAAAACTTATCAAAGATAAAAGATAAGTAAAGAAGAAAGAAAAACAAAAGAAGAAAGAGAATAAAGAAAAAAGTAAAGAAATAAAAAGATTAAGCTTTATTTTTTAAATTCAATCTTTCAAAGAATATTTAAATAACAATGTCCGTGATTATACAGATGTGGAAACGCCTTGCTCCATCCCGAACCAAGAAGCTAAGCACATCGTGGGTGATGATACTACGCCTTACTGGCAGGGGGAAAGTAGCTCATTGCGGACTTGTTAAATGTCTTCATTGCTTACTTTATATATAAATCCTATGTTTATTTTTATTGTTGTTTTAGATGGTGCTTAGAATCGTGTTTAAAAAAGAGTTTGTTGCTGGTTAAGGTTTTTAAGAGAATAGGGTGTTTTTAGGAGTTTGGAAAATAATAGAGGATAAAATTTAAAATTTTATAAGTTAAAATTAAATAAAATATATTAGCAATATTTTTGAAAAGATGTCGAAAATTTGAAGGCATCAAAATGGATTTTATAAAATTTCTTAATCATTTTCAACCCATATCTAAATCTTCTCAGCAAGCTAGTGTATACAAATCTTTTAAGTTGAATTTAAAACCAAATATTCTTAATGAAAAAGACGAAAATTCCTCTTCATTTCAAGAGCAAAAAACAGATGTAGCTCAAACTATGCTTCAAAGATTAGAAGATGAAAAAGTTTTCAATCAAAAGGTAAGTGATAAAGTAAAAAAAGCTGAAAGAGGTATGACTACTATATATTTTAGAGATCCTATTACAAATAAACTCGTTCGTAGTGCTTTAAGTTCAACAGCTATTAATAAAATGGGGATTGAATTTGACAAAGAAGATATGACTAAAAGACTTGATGGATCATATATATTAAGTGGAAAAGCTGAAAATTTCGTGTCTGGATGGTATGCTGATATAGCATATACTAGAGCTTATGTGGCTAGTGATAGAAATAATGATGGATATTTAGAAGATTATGAACTTGAAGATACGAAAAGTGGTTTTGTAGCACAGGAAACAAATTTAGGACTTTTTGTGCAATCTTATACACAATTAAATGGTAGCGTGGATACTCTATTTGGTTTTGAAAAAGATTTTAGAGAAATGCGCCCAGATGATACCAAGGATACAGATTATGCTGGTAGAACTATAGGTTTAGAGCTTGATAAAATGATAAGAAAAGATGGAGATTTTAATGGGAAGCTTAGTTTTAGCGAAACTGGCATGCAAGCAGTAAAAACCAAAGCTCCAAATTCTGGATGGACTGAAAGTGTAGGTATGTTAACTTTAACTAAATTTAATCAAACTAATACAATAGAAATTAAAGATATCTTGGATAAATTAGGTAAAGGTGTAAAATATGATGATTTAAGTGAAGATGAAAAATCTCTACTTAAAATGCAATTATCTGATAAAATTTTTGATGAAGTTGAAGATAAAGAAACTGGTAATAAAAAACTTGTTTTTAATCTGGATAAATTTAAAATTTTCTATGAAGGTTTTGTTGATTTATTCAAACAAAGAAGTGCAAAAATGCTAGGTTTAAAACCTGAAGATGCAACTAAACTTAATTATAACAATCTTAGTGAAATTGTCAACGAAATGAAGCAAACTTATTTTGATACAAATTCTACAAGTTATGGAAAAATAGCTGATTTAATTAAAATTTGGGCTTAGTTTTTATAATTATCTTGTAAAGTGTATTGTTATTTTTTATTTTGATATATTGTATTTTTATAAAAAATAACTAATAAAAGTTTAGTCATATAGACTAAATAAAATTAAGTATATTTTTTTATATTTATACTTGACAAAATAACACTCAATGTTGTATAATACTTCTAGCAATCAAAAAATAGAGTGCTAAAAATTTAAGGAAAGAGCTATGAAAAGCCGAGATAAAAAGGATTTGATTTTAGATTCTATCATCCAAACTTATCTTTTGGATAATGTTCCTATTGGTTCAAATGAATTAAATTTAAATCTTTGTATCCCTGCTTCAACTATACGCGTCTATCTTAAAAGACTTAGCGACGAAGGGTTGATCACTCAGCTTCATATAAGTAGCGGTAGAATTCCTACTATTTTGACAATGCAAAATTATTGGCAAAGTTTTTGGAAAAAAGAACAAGATCAAGATATCAATATCAAAAGTGAGAATTTTTTAAAAGAGTTGAGTAAAGAATTTGAAATTTATTGTCTTGTTTATGGTGGTAGAAGCTTAGTACTTAAAGAAGCGCTTGATCTAAATGCTAAGTTTATAGTGCTTGATTTTAAAGAAGAAGAGCTCGTTTTAAAATATGAAAAAGAAGCATGGAATTTTTTACAAAGTCTTATAGGATTAGATCTTTTTAGTATAGAAAAAATAGCTTTGAGAGTTCATTTTATGGATCTTGTAGAAAAAATAGCTAGCTTAAGACAAAATTTGATTTGCTATAGAAGTAATGAAGAAAGAGCTTATCAAATTTATCAAAATGATGAATTTGTTAAGCTCTTAGATTGCGGAGTTCATCGTTATTTTAAAGAAAGTCTTGAATTTGAACCTTTATTTAAAGAAGGTTTTATGGGGCTTAAGGTGGATGCGCAGTTTTTGGGCGAAGATGTAAATATTATCTTAGCAGGTAGTGTTTATACGGATTATAAAAAAATATTACAATACATAAAGGAGGCGGCGTGAGCGAGCAAAAGCAAGAATTTGAAAACGAAAACGCAGAAAATTCTGAACATTTGCAAGATGAGAATTTGCAAAATATCGAAGATGTTGAGCAAAACAAATTGCAAAAAGACTATGATGAATTAAAAGACAAATATATGCGTGCAAACGCTGAATTTGAAAATATTAAAAAAAGAATGGAAAAAGAAAAGCTAAGCGCTATGGCTTATGCAAATGAAAGTTTTGCAAAGGATTTGCTTGATGTTTTAGATGCTTTAGAAGCAGCTATCAATGTCGAATGCCATGATGAAATTAGCTTAAAAATCAAAGAAGGAGTGCAAAACACTTTAGATTTGTTTCTTAAAAAACTTGAAAAGCATGGAGTGGCTCTTATTAAAGAAGAAAAAGAGTTCGATCCAAATTTACATGAGGCAATGTTTCATGTAGATAGTGAAAATCATCAAAGTGGTGAAGTGGTTACCGTGCTTCAAAAAGGCTATAAAATAGCCGATCGCGTAATCCGCCCAACTAAAGTTAGTGTAGCAAAATAAATTTTAATAAAAAGGATAAAAAATGAGTAAAGTTATAGGTATAGATTTAGGAACAACCAATTCTTGTGTTGCTGTGTATGAACGTGGTGAGAGTAAAGTAATCCCAAATAAAGAAGGTAAAAATACAACTCCTTCTGTGGTAGCTTTTACAGATAAAGGCGAGGTTTTAGTAGGAGATAGTGCAAAACGCCAAGCGGTGACTAACCCTGAAAAAACTATTTATTCTATTAAAAGAATTATGGGTTTGATGATCAATGAAGACGCGGCTAAAGAAGCTAAAACAAGACTTCCTTATCATATCACTGAAAGAAATGGTGCTTGTGCGATTGAGATCGCAGGTAAAATTTATACTCCGCAAGAAATTTCAGCAAAAGTTTTAATGAAACTAAAAGAAGATGCTGAAGCTTTCTTAGGCGAGAGTGTTGTAGATGCGGTTATTACTGTGCCTGCATATTTTAACGATGCGCAAAGAAAAGCGACAAAAGAAGCAGGAACAATAGCAGGACTTAATGTATTAAGAATTATCAACGAGCCTACTTCAGCAGCTCTAGCTTATGGACTTGATAAAAAAGATAGTGAAAAAATCGTGGTTTATGATCTAGGTGGGGGAACTTTTGACGTTACCGTGCTTGAAACTGGCGATAATGTAGTAGAAGTTTTAGCAACGGGTGGTAATGCTTTCTTAGGTGGCGATGATTTTGATAATAAACTTATAGATTTTCTAGCTAATGAATTTAAAGATGAAACAGGCATAGATCTTAAAAATGATGTTATGGCTTTACAACGCTTGAAAGAAGCAGCGGAAAATGCTAAAAAAGAATTAAGCTCAGCTAATGAAACTGAAATTAATTTACCATTTATCACAGCAGATGCAAGTGGGCCAAAACATTTGGTTAAAAAACTTACTAGAGCTAAATTTGAAGGTATGATTGATTCTTTAGTGGCTGAAACCATCACTAAAATCAATGAAGTAGTAAGTGACGCAGGGCTTAAAAAAGATGAGATTAAAGAAATTGTTATGGTAGGAGGCTCTACTCGTGTTCCTTTAGTGCAAGAAGAAGTGAAAAAAGCCTTTAATAAAGATCTTAACAAGTCTGTAAATCCTGATGAAGTTGTAGCTATTGGTGCGGCGATTCAAGGTGCGGTTATAAAAGGCGATGTTAAAGATGTGCTTTTACTTGATGTTACTCCGCTCTCTTTGGGTATAGAAACTCTAGGCGGGGTAATGACTAAGATTATCGAAAAAGGTACAACTATTCCAACTAAAAAAGAGCAAGTTTTCTCAACCGCTGAAGATAATCAAAGTGCTGTAACTATCAATGTTTTACAAGGGGAAAGAGAATTTAGTCGTGATAATAAATCTTTAGGAAATTTTAATCTTGAAGGAATTCCACCAGCACCACGCGGTATGCCACAAATCGAAGTTACTTTTGATATCGATGCAAATGGTATTTTAACTGTTAGTGCAAAAGATAAAGCAACAGGTAAGGCTCAAGAGATCAAAATCACAGGTTCAAGCGGACTTAGCGAAGAAGAAATTAACAACATGGTAAAAGATGCTGAACTTCACAAAGAAGAAGATAAAAAACGCAAAGAAGCTGTAGATGCTAGAAATGCAGCTGATAGCTTGGCTCATCAAGTAGAAAAATCTTTAAGTGAGTTGGGTGAAAAAGTTGCCACTGCTGATAAAGAAAATATCCAAAAGGCTCTTGATGATTTGCGCGAGACCTTGAAAAATCAAAATGCAAGCAAAGAAGAGATTGAAAGCAAAATGAAAGCTTTAAGTGAAGTTTCTCATAAGTTAGCTGAAAATATGTATAAAAAAGATGAGCCAAATGCAGCGAACGATAAAAAGAAAAAAGATGACGATGTAATCGACGCTGAAGTTGAGTAATCTTTCAAAATCTTCATTCAAGCCTTTTTAAAAGGCTTGAAAATTTTTTAAAAATTTTTAGGAAATGACAAAATCTTTAAAATATAATCCTTTTATTAGCTTACTACCTAATTTTTCATTGATTTTTTTAAGCAATTCTCTTTGAAGTTCTAATTTAAAATCAGATAATTCATTTTCTTGTATTTCTTTTGCTAGAATGGTTTGAATAATGATATCTCTAATAACAGGCAAAATTCTTGTAAAATTTTCTGAAGAAATCTTACCTGTTAATTCCAAATCAATAGCACAATGTATATATTTTTGTCTGCCAGATTGTGATAGGTTAAGAGTAAAAGGTTCTAGGGAATAAAAATAGTTTGTATGAAAGCTATACGAAGAATTTTCTTGTCTTATATTTTTAGAAGATTTATTAAGTAAAAAGTAGGTGATAAAAACAATGCAAGATAAAATACATATAAATAAAAAAATAATCAATACTTCCAGTGGTTTTAGTATTTTTTTCTTGGTGTTTTTTTCTTTTGAAATAAAATTGAAATTATGTGGATTATTTTTAAAATTAACAATATTTTGTTTGAGCTTTGGCAAATCATAGCGAATAAGGTTTGTTACGATATTTAAATCCATAGCTTGACTATTATGAGCCGCAATATTTCTACTTTTTGAGAGTCTTTTCATATCTTCTTCGCGAAAAATTACCATAACTTCAGTATCTTCGCTATCTTGAATATTTTTTATTGTTTCTTTAATATTGATTAGGGACATGAAAATAGCTTTTTGTTTGGTTTCATTTTTTAAAGCTTGCACAAGTTCGCCTTTAGTTTGTTCAAATATAAAATCAATTTCTTGAATTATTTTGTCTAATTTATATAAATTCTCTTTTTGCATCATTTTACCTAGTATTTAATTTACTTATTTTAACACAAGCAAACTAAAAACTTAGCAATAAAATAAAATTAGTCTAAAAACTTTTTAGATATAATCTTGATAAACATAAAAGGAAAAATTTGAATTTATCATTTAAAACCTTTGATATTTCTAATGCGCAACGATCAAAAGCTAAAAAAGTGCAGGGTAGAAAATATGAATTTTTTCTTAATGAAAACGAGCAAAGTTTTATAACTCCTAAAGTGTCTTTTAAAGAAATTTTGAGGTATTATTATCTTTACCCAAAAAACGCCATTCCTTCTTTTAAATTGCCTTTTTTTAAGCCTGATTTGAGTGATTTTAGCACCTCGCATATTGCTTGGCTTGGACATTCTTCGCTTTTTATAAGTTTTAAAGAATATAAAATTTTGATTGATCCTATTTTTAACACTCATGCTTCGCCTATTTTTTTTATCAACAAGGCTTTTAAAAATGCTCCTGTTTATAATGTAAATGATTTTAATAAAATTTTTGCTGTGATTATCACGCATTCGCATTTTGATCATTTAGATGCTAAGAGTGTAAAAGCTTTAAAAGATAAGGCTAAAATTTTTATTACTCCTTTAAAAGTGGGAAATTATCTAAAAAGTTATGGGGTGAGTGAGAAAAAAATCATAGAGCTTGATTGGTGGAGTGGAATAGAATTTGATGATTTAAAAATCATTGCAACACCTGCACAACACAGTTCAAGTAGGGGAGATGGTAAAAACAAAACCCTTTGGGCTTCTTTTGTGATGGAATTTTTAAGTGTAGGTAAGAGAGTGTTTTTTAGTGCAGATGGAGGGTATTTTACACATTTTAAAAAAATAGGTGAGTATTTTGGAGGTTTTGACTTAGCTTGTCTTGAAAGTGGACAGTTTAATATCGCTTGGCCATATTCGCACTCTTTTCCTGAGCAAATTTTAAAAGAAGCAAAAGATCTTAATGCAAAAGCTGTCATGCCTATACATTGGGGGAGATTTTTAGCAGGAACTCACGCGTGGAATGAAGTAGTAAAATTTCTTTATAAAAATTTAGATTTACCCCTTATCACACCAAAAATGGGCGAGGCTTATGAAATAAGGGCTAAATTTAAACAGGATTTTTGGTGAAAAGAAGGATAAATTAACACAAGTTTATAATCTATATTTTGGTTTTTGCTATAGTTTTATAAAACTAAAAAAGGAGATTTTGTGAAAATTATTCAATGGAATAGGGCGGAATTTAGCCCAAAAGAAGTAAAAATCAATGTTTTAATTGACAATGAAAAAGGTAAAGAAATTCAAATTTTATTAGCTAAAGATAGTGTGATGAAAGAGCATAAAGCTCCTTTTGCTATACATATTCAAGTTTTAAGCGGTAAAATTTGGTTTGAAGTGGAAAAGGAAAAATTTGAATTAAATGCTTTAGATATGATAAGCCTAGAGGCAAATGTAGCGCATTCTTTAGGTGGATTAGAAAATTCTATAATAAGATTGAGTTTAAATAAATCAGATAGTATTCAAAGAGTAAATGCTGTGCTTAAAAAGCCTTAAAGTAATTTTAAGGCTTTAGGGCTTAATAAGAAGCAATGAAATTTGCTATTCTTTCTAAACCTTTTTCGATGAGTTCATCGCTTGTGGCATAAGAAAGTCTAAAGTATCCATCCGTGCCAAAACCTATGCCTGGAACAACGGCAACTTTTTCTTGTTCAAGTAATTTTTGGCAAAATTTCATAGAATCTTTTTCTATTTTTTGTATATTTACAAAAAGATAAAAAGCACCTTCTGGTTTATAAACACTGATATTTGGGATTTGTTTAAGCATATCTAAAGCTAAGTTACGGCGTTTTTCAAAGGCTTGACGCATTTTTTCTATATCTTTATCACATTTTCCATTTAAAGCAGGAATGGCTGCATGTTGAGTAATGGAGCAAATATTTGAAGTGCTTTGTCCTTGAAGTCTTTTAACAGCTGAAATTAGGGCTTTATTTTTGCTTGCCATATAGCCAAAACGCCATCCTGGCATAGCTCCACATTTACTAAGTCCGTTAATGGTCACAGTGCGTTTTAAAGCGTCTTCGCTTACACTTGCAAAAGCTACAAAATCAAAACCATCATAGCGAAGTTTTTCATACATTTCATCACTTAAAACAGTAATTTGCGTTCCTTCTAGAATTTTAGCAATTTGAGTTAATTCTTCTTTAGAATAAATCGATCCCACAGGATTTGAAGGAGAATTTAGCATTAAAACCTTGGTTTTAGCTGTGATAGCTTTTTTTAATTGTTCAGCGGTAATTTTAAAGCCATTTTCTTCTAAGCCTTCTATAAATACAGGTTTTCCACCTGCAAATTTTACCATTTCAGGATAGCTTACCCAGTAAGGACTAGGGATAATGACTTCATCATCTTTTTCTACTAAACATTCTATACATTCAAAAAGAGAGTGTTTTGCGCCTACATTGGTGATAATTTCGCTTGTTTCATAATCAAGATTATTATCTTTTTTAAATTTGATTTGAATAGCTTTTAATACTTCAGGAATTCCCGCAACAGCAGTGTATTTTCCACATCCTTTTTCAATAGCACTTATAGCGGCATTTTTGATGGTTTGCGGTGTGTCAAAATCAGGTTCGCCTGCTGAAAAACTAATGATATCCTCGCCTTTAGCTTTAAGTTCATTGGCAAGTGCGGTGATAGCTAAAGTGATAGATTCTTCTAAAACTTGAGATCTTTTTGTAAGCATTTTTCAATCCTTAATAATTTTTGTTTAATTTTAGCAGAAAATTGCATTTTTGTAATAAATTTAATTTAAAAATGAGTTATAAAATTCAATAAATGTGAAAATTTGTATTAATTTTTAGGAAAAATTAATACGCATAATAATACATATAATTTTATGTATTATAAAAATTATTATTTTTGTGATTCAGGTCGTTTTAATATAAGATTTTCAAGTTCTAAAATTTTATTTTCTAGCTTTTCTAATTTATCATCGCAATTTGCATCTATGGCTCTAATGTTTTTATTTTTACGCTCTTCGATAATATAAGCAGGAATTCCAACGGCAGTTAAATTTGCACCTACATCTTTAACCACTACAGCATTTGAGCCTATTTTGGCATTTTCTCCTATGGTGATATTGCCAAGTATTTTTGCGCCTGAACCTATGATCACTCCTTTTTTTATGGTTGGATGACGTTTAGTGCCTTTTTCAAGACTTGTTCCGCCTAAAGTAACGCCTTGATAAATCAAAACATCATCTTCTATGATTGCTGTTTGGCCTATAACCACTCCATTGGCATGATCTATAAAAACACGCCTTCCAAGTTCTGCACCAGGGTGTAAATCTACTCCAGTTAAAAATTGGGAAATTCCGCTAATCATTCTAGCAATGCGTTTAAAATTTCTTATGTAAAAAAAATGTGCAAAGCGGTAATTTACTACAGCCCATACTCCAGGGTAATTAAAAAAAAGTTCTATAGAAGAATTAAAAGCTGGATCTTGCACCTTTGGTTGAGAAAAATCTTCTTTTATAATACCCCAAAAATTCATCTAAACTCCTATGCTTTTTAAATAACCATTATCATTTAAGAAAAGATAAAGTTCACCTAAAATATGCTTTTTTTGCTTGTCATTGACAAGCTTAGAATTACTTATGCGTTCATTAAGTATATCCATGATAGCGTGTATATCATAGTCTAAATCTTCTAAGGCATCAAGTATGGATTGTGCTTCTATAATCCCCTCAACTTCATAGCCTTTTTCATTGATACTTATAATAGCTTCAGTGGGATGAGTAAAAAGATTGTGTTTCATTCCAAGTACTTCTTGATAGGCACCTACAAGAAAAAACCCTAGAAAATAATTTTCTTTTTCTACATCTACATCGTGTAAAAATAAAGGTTTATCTTTAGAATATGAAATTTCTCCATCGCTATCGCAGGTTATATCCCAAATACTTGCACTTCGAGTCGGTTCTTCATCTAAGCGATCAAGGGGCATGATGGGGAAATTCTGTTCTAAGCCCCAAAAATCGGGTATGCTTTGAAAGAGTGAAAAATTTACCAAATACCTTTCTTGCACTTCATCTTGTATGGCAAGTAAATCCGCAGGATTTTGTTTATCGCCTAAAAGCAAGATGGCTTTTTTCGTAATCAAATGAGTTAAAATTTCAGCATTGGAACGATCTTGTAAATCCACATAGCCCAAATCAAAAAGAGTTAGAATACTCTCTAAATGATCTATGCTATCGTGCAAGTATTCTAAAGCATTGGAAGGTTTTATGCTTTTATAAAGATCATAAAGCTCATCGATAAGTTTTGGATTTTGTTTTTTAAGTATGAGTTTGTTTTCTGCGTATTCTTGAGAAAAAAGTTCTAATACAGGAGCGATTAAAACAGCATGATTGGCTGCTACAAAACGTCCGCTTTCTATGAAAATATCAGGCTCTAAATCTTTTTTTTGTTCAGCTATATTTTTTAGGATAAAAACTACATCGTTAGCGTATTCCCTTAAGGTATAATTTCTACTTTTTTCATTTTTAAATTGTGAGTATTCCACAGCTAAACCGCCACCAAGATTGATAGCTTTTAGATTTTTAGCTCCCATTTTTCTAAGTTCTGTGTAAATATTTCCTGCTTCGTTTAAGGCTTTTTTTAAAGGATGAATTTCGGTAATTTGTGAGCCTAGATGAAAGTGAATCATGGTAAATTGTTCTAAAAGTTTGTTTTCTTTGAGTAAATTTACTGCTTCTATGAGTTCAGTGGATGTAAGTCCAAATTTAGAATTAATCCCACCGCTTTTTGCCCAAATTCCAACTCCAGCAGAATGCAAACGCACACGTAAGCCTATATTTGGTTTGGGTTTAAAGCGTTCTTTGGCTATGTCTATGATAGCTTCAAGTTCATTAAGTCCTTCTATGGTTAAAGTGATATTATGTCCCATTTCAGCTGCGATAAAGCCTATATTGATAAGTTCTCTATCTTTAAAGCCATTTACTGTAATAGGTGCACCTTCATTATTATAAGCCATAGCGAGTAAAAGCTCTGCTTTAGAACCTGCTTCAAGTCCGTAGTTATAGTCTTTTCCAAGCTTTACAAGATTTTTTACAAAACCAGGGTATTGATTTACCTTTAAAGGATAAACAGCGTTAAATCCTCCTTTATAGCCAAATTCTTTTCTTGCTTTATTGAAATTTCCGTAAATATTTTCAATTTGTTTTTGAATAAGATGAGGAAATCTTAAAAGTAAAGGTCCCTTGTATCCATCATCTCTTAATTCTTTAACTATATCAATAATAGCAGGTTTTTTCTCATGATTGATACAAACTTTACCATTTTTGATAATGAAATTTTCATTTCCCCAAATATCAATACCATAATCCATTATAAAACCTTCTTTAAGTCTGAAATTTTAATCATTTTTTCTTCTTTTTTTGCTAAATTTTTATAAAACAAACTTTCATTTTGTGCTTCATTTTCTCCCATACAAAGAAAAATTTCAGCATTATTTTTATCCGCGTTTTCAAGATGTTTAGCTAGTTTTCTTGCTTCATAGCTTAAAAGCACTTTATGTTCTTTTCTTAAATTTGTAGCGATATGCAAAAGTTTTTGGATATAAATTTCATCCATAGCACAAAGATAAATTCCTTCTCTTTGAACCTTTTCTTCTTTTTGTTCTAAAATAGCTATAATTCTTTCTATACCCATGGCAAAACCTACACCAAAACCACTTTTTCCATCAAGGTATTCAATAAGTCTATCATATCTTCCGCCCCCAGCAATAGCAGCTTTTGCACCAATTTCATCGCTAATGAATTCAAAAGCCGTTTTAGAGTAGTAATCAAGCCCTCTAACAAGTTTAGAATCCACTTCAAAATCCACTCCGTTTTCTTTTAAAACGCTTTGTAAAATTTCAAAGTCTTTTTGGCAAGATGAGCATAAATTTTGATTTAAAAGCGGAACATCATTAAGTAAGCTTTGACAATGCTCATTTTTACAGTCTAAAACACGAATGGGATTTAAGTTTTTTCTACGCAAACAATCCTCGCAAAAACCTTTTTTGCTATCTAAAAAATGTATCAAATTTTCACGATATTTTGGCATACATTCTAAACAACCTAAAGAGTTAATCAGTAGTCTAAATTTAATATCTAAGCGTGAAAAAATTTCTACTAACATTAAAATAATACTTGCATCTTCATAAACGCTTGCGTTTCCAAAACTTTCAACGCCAAATTGATGAAATTCTCTTAAGCGTCCCTTTTGGGGTCTTTCATAGCGGAACATGGAACCATGATAAAACCATCTTTTCACACTAGTGTTTTTATCGAGTTTTTTTTCTATATAGGCACGCACCACCCCAGCAGTTCCTTCAGGACGCATGCAAACATGATTTTCGCCTTTATCGATAAATTCATACATTTCTTTGCCTACTATATCAGAACTTTCTCCTACGCTTCTTTTAAAAAGGGTGCAAAGTTCTAAATGCGGTGTGTTGATAAAAGTAAAGCTATAGTTTTTAGCTACTTCTTCACAGATTTTAATCACTTTTTCATAATAATATGCATCTTTATCTAATAAATCTTTCATTCCTTTTAAAGCGTTAATCATTGTAAAAATTCCTTTATTTGTTGGTGTAATTTTTCTTTACTTTCTTTTGCGTCAAGTGTTAAAATTTCTATAGAAATTTTTTCTTTTAAAAAATAAAGCACTTTTTCGAGTTTATCTTGTATGCTTAAAAAATACTCAATGCCACGTTTTTCTATGCTATCTAGTTCTTTTTGACTGAGACGTTCTTGGATAAGGTTTACATCTCCTTTTAAAAAGATAATTTTTTGTGGAAAAAAATTTTCTAAAGCAAAACTATTTAAAGCAAAAAGCAAATCGTTTTCAAAATCTTTGGCATAAGCCATGCCTGAAATAAAACTTCTATCGCTAATAATGAGTTTGTTTTGATTGGTTTTTAAGATTTCTTCAAAATGTTGAGCACGATCAGCTAAAAAAAGCAAGAGTTCAGCTCTTTTGCTAATAGGATGAGTTTTATTAAGTAAAATTTCTCTTAAATGTTTTCCAAGTTCTGTTCCGCCAGGTTCGAGTGTGAAAATGGCGTCTTTATAAATTTCTTTTAAAAGTGAAATTTGCGTACTTTTTCCTACGCAGTCAATACCTTCAAAAACTACATACAAGATTGATCCTTTAAAAAAGGTAGAATTTCTTTTGGAACAAGAGAACTTACATCACCCCCATGTGCTACTATAGAGCGAACAATAGAACTTGAAATAAAAGCATGTTTTAGACTTGGCATAAGATAAATGGTTTCCATATCTTCCCAAAGTGCGTGATTTGCATAGCCAATTTGCAATTCGTATTCAAAATCACTCACCGCTCTAAGTCCACGGATTATAGTATTAACTTTTAATTCTTTGGCTAAATCTACAAGTAAATTATCAAAAGCAATGATTTTAACATTTTTTAAATTTTGTGTTGCAAGCAGGGCTAGTTCTTTGCGTTTTTCTAAATCATAGCAAGGTTTTTTATGTTCACTTTTTGCTATGGCAACGATGACTTCATCAAAAATTTTTAAAGCTCGTTTGATAACATCCAAATGTCCGTTGGTAATAGGATCAAAAGTCCCAGGATATAAACAAGTCATTTTTGCTCCAATTTTTTTTAAAAATATAACAAATTTAAACTAAAAATTTTGCCATTTTTCATATAAATTGTGTTTTATTTCTAAAAGATCTAGCCATTTACCTACGATAAAATTTTCCATTTGTTCTAGATTGTTTGCTTTAGAATAACTTGCGATAATAGGAGGTGCGATAATAACTCCCATTTGGCTAAGTTTTAACATATGTTCTAAATTTAAAGTAGAAAAAGGCATTTCACGTACGCCTAAGATGAGTTTTTTTCTTTCTTTTAAGGCCACTGCTGCAGCACGCATTAAAAGAGTGTCTGCAAAACCAGCGTGAATTTTTGCTAAACTTGAAATCGAACAAGGAGCAATGATAGTTTTTTCTATTCCAAAAGATCCACTTGCTACACTTAGACTTAAATTTTTATCATCTAAAAAATGAGTGTATTTAAAATTTTCTTGACAAATTTCTTCTAAATTTGCTTCATTTTCAGCTTTGAAACTAAGTTTTGCACCTTGAGTTAAAATACAATAAAGTTCGCATTGATTTTCTAAATTTTTTAATAATTTTAAGCCTAAATTGACACTGCTTGAACCAGAAATTCCTAATAAAACCTTCATTGTATAATCATCCTATTTTTACCCACTACGATGCCTTGCATAACTTTGCCTTCTTTGTTTTTTGCACGAATCCTTTCGCCCATATTTGCACTTTGCAAAGCCACAAGTTCGATTAAAACATCAACATTTGCTTCACTTAAAACTCCGATTATAGGATCATTTCGGCGTATTAAAGCTGTGGTTTTAAACATATTTGCTCTTAAAATGGCGTTTTTGTTAATATTGCTTTTAGCTACAAGATTATCTACATCATCTAAGGTTAAGGCATTTAAAGGAACTTTATCAAAATCAATCAATACGCTTTTATAGTCAAAAGCTCCAAGTTTATCTCCTCTTTTTATAGCGCGTTCGCTTTTTAAAACTTCTAAATTTGCTTGAATGAAATATCTAAAAAATACATTTTTTTGTATATTTTGCGGAGTTTTAAATTCAGCCCTTAAAAAGCCTTGTGCTTGATTAAAACGCCCATTAGCGATTCTTAGAAATTCATATTGATCAAAATCTTTAGGCAATGATGTTATTTTTAAATCAATTTGAGAAATTATAATTTTAGGAAAATTATTTCTAAATTCTTTAGCTAGTGCTGTTTTGATTTCTTCTAAACTAGCTGCTTGGATATAATTTATCACAATAAAAAAAGTTAAAAAAATAATTTTCATTTTTATCCTAAGAATTATAATGCAATAAATAGTATTTTAGCTTTTATAAGTTTAACAAAGCCTTTAGAAGGCTTTGTATAGAGTTAAAAAGTAGGGATAACAGAGCCTTTATATTTTTCTATGATAAAATTTTTAATTTTATCGCTTGTTAAAATTTCTTTAATAACAAGACTTTTTTGACTTGTTTCTTCACCTTTTCTTGCAGCTAAAACAATAGCATATAAACTATCTTTATCTTCTATAAAAATACCATCTTTTAAAGGGTTTAAACCTGCTCCAAGAGCATAGTTTGTGGTAATAACAGCCAAATCAGTATCATTTAGGGCTCTTGGAAGTTGTGCGGCTTTAAGCTCTATAAATTTAAGTTTTTTTGGATTTTTACTTATGTCAATAGGGGTTTTAAGGGTGTTTTGACTTTTAAATTCTATTAAATTTGCTTTAGCTAGTAAATCAAGGGCTCTGCTTTCATTGGTAGCATCATTAGGTATAGCGATTTTAGCACCATTAGGAATGTCTTTTATATCTTTTATGGAGTTAGAATATATAGCCATAGGAACTAAAACAATAGCACCTAAAGAACTTAAATTTGTTCCTTTGTGGGTATTAAAATCATCTAAAAAAGGTTTATGCTGATATAAATTTGCATCTAAATCTTTCTCATTTAAAGCGATATTAGGTATATTATAGTCATTAAATTCCTTAACTATCAACCTCCAACCTTTTTCTTGAAATAAGGGTTTAGAGAAATTTAAAATTTCAGCATAAGGCGTTGGTGTTGCACCTATGATTATGGTTTTATCTGCCCCAAAACTAAGGCTAATTGTAAATAAAACACTTAAAAATATTTTTTTAATATTCATGCTATACTCCTAAAAAGCTGGGATTAATATATCTTTATAATGTTCATTAATGATGGCTTTAAATTTATCGCTTCTTAAAATTTCATCAATTACTTTGGTCTTTTCGCTATTTTTATCTTCTGAGCGTACCACAACATAATTTACATAAGGGCTATTTTTATCTTCCCTAAAAATAGTATCTTTACTTGGATTCAGACCGGCTCCAAGTGCGAAATTAGAATTAATTATAGCAATATCAACATCATCTAAAGCTCTTGGAAGTTGTGCGGCTTTAAGTTCTATAAATTTAAGTTTTTTTGGATTTTTGTTTATGTCCAATGGGGTTTTAGAGTATTTTTGTTAAGCTCTATTAATTTTGCTTTCTCTAAAAGCTCTAAAGCTCTGCTTTCATTGGTCGCATCATTAGGTATAGCAACTCTAGCATCTTCTTTAAGATTTTCTAAATTTTTGATTTTTTTACTATAAACTCCTACTGGAGCTATAAGTACAGGCGTTGTTGCAATTAAATTTGAACTTTTTTTAGGTTGTATTCTTCTAAAAAAGGTTTGTGTTGATATAAATTTGCATCAAGTTCTTTTTCCTCTAATGCACGATTGGGCAAAATATAGTCTGAAAATTCTACTATTTTAAGCTCATACCCTTTGTTTTTAAAATCATCTTTCATTAGTTCTAGTAAGCTACCAAAAGGATTTGGAGTGGCTCCTATAGTAATGTTTTGTGCAAATAGGCTAGATAAATTTAGAATGCAAGCGAGTATAATAATTTTAAATAAATTCATAAAAACTCCTTTGTATTTAAAAAAAAGTCCCTAGGTAAGGGACAAAATTAAAAAGCAGGTAAAACAGATCCGTTGTATTTTTCTATGATAAATTGTTTGATTTTATCACTTTGTAGAGCTTGGATTAAGGCTTTGATTTTTGGATCGTTTTCATGTCCCACTCTTACAACAAGAATGTTTGCATACGGGCTTTCTTTATCTTCGATAAATACGCTATCTTTTGCAGGATTTAGATTTGCAGAGAGAGCGTAGTTGGAATTAATTACAGCAAAATCAACATCATCCAAAGCTCTTGGAAGTTGTGCGGGCTTTAATTCTACAAATTTAATTTTTTTAGGATTGTCTATAATATCAAGAGGTGTTTTTAAAGCCTTATCTTTAAATTTTACCAAACCTTTTTTTGCAATAATATCTAAAGCTCTACTTTCATTGGTTGGATCATTTGGAATGGCGATTTTAACCCCTTCTTTAATATCATCTAGACTTTTGTATTTTTTGGAGTAAACAGCCATAGGTTCTATGTGTATGGCAGCTACTTTGATAAGTTTGGTGCCTTTGTTTTTATTAAATTCTTCCAAATAAGGAGTATGTTGGAAAAAATTTGCATCGGCTTCTCCGTTATCAACAGCTAGATTAGGTAAAACATAATCCGTAAATTCTTTGATTTCAAGTTTATAGCCTTGTTTTTCTAAATCAGGTTTTACTTGTTCTAGGATTTCAGCATGAGGGACGGGAGTTGCTGCAACTGTGATGGTTTCTAATGCATTTGCATTAAGACTTAATGTTAAAATACTTGCTATAAATAAAGATTTGATTTTCATTTTTTTCCTTTTTAGTCATTTTGTGCTTGCTTTAATCTTAATAAATTCACTCTGACTATCAGGAAGAAGCATATAAAAACTTGTTGATAGTCAGATTAACGCATCTGATACATCATTTTAATTCCTTTAATTTTTTTTAAATTTTACTTAAAAAAACTTATATTTATCTTAAAAGGAGATATAATCTCCTTATTTTTTGAAACCTTTATAAAGCAAACTTCCTAAAAATAAGATAAAAATAATTGCTTGCCAAAAGAAATTTTCATCATTGTTTATATTGATAACTATACTAACTCCAAGTAAAATCAATAGAGTGGCAATGATATATGTAGTTTTACTATTTTTAGCCCAAGTATAAAATAAATTACCTAGAATTTGAACTAACTGAACTAATATAAGTAAAATAACTACAGTTTGAATCATAACTTCTTTGTTAAATCTTTCATAACCATAGCGAATAGCGACATCTCCCAAACCTCCACCACCGACAGTTCCAGCAAGAGCAGAAAAACCAATGGTAAAGATTAAAGTTAGAGTAATTCCGCTAATTATAGCAGGAAGAGCCTCACTAAAGATAACCTTGAAGATAATTTGAATATTGCTAGCGCCATAACTTTTTGCTGCTTCTATGATTCCTTTGTCTATTTCTTTAAAAGCACTTTCAAGCATCTTTGCCAAATAAGGAGCTATTCCGATAGCTAATGGAACTATGGCGGCATTTGTACCTATGCTGGTGCCTACTATGATTTTAGAAAGTGGTAAAAGAACAACTATAAGAATTAAAAATGGAAAGGCACGCAGTATATTTGTAATAAAATCTAAAATGCTATAAGCGATTTTATTTTCTTTAATTCCGTTTTTATCCCAAATAGCAAGTAAAATTCCAGGAATAATAGCCAATAAAAATCCAAATAGTACAGCCATTAAACTCATATAAATTGTTTCATTAAGTGCAGGTTTTAAAATGTTCTCATAATTTTCACTGAAACTTGTGATAGAACTTAAACTCACTTCTTTAATATCCTGCCAAGAAAATTCATTAAAAAATTGAGAAATTCTACCAAAAAAAGCACTGATGATAGAGATGTTTTCTTCATTCATGATGCCACCTCCCATAATACTCCACTTTTTTCTATGTAATCAAGAACCTTGTCTTTATCCTTTTCATTTATATTTATAACTAAATTTCCTAAGGCTTTTCCATTAAGTTTTTCTATTTTACCCCAAACTATGTTAAAGTCTATATTTAGAGTTCTTGCCATATGAGTGATGACGCTATTTTGGGCAACTTCTTTTGGAAAGTAAAGTTTGATATTAAGTCCGTGTTTAGGCAAAAAATCACTTTCTCCTAAAAATTCTTTCATTTTGGCATTAGGCTTTAAAAAAAGCTCATCAATTGCTCCACTTCCTATGATTTGTCCATGTTCAAGCAATAAAGCTTTTTGAGCTATGTCTTTTACCACATCCATTTCGTGAGTTACTAAAACAACAGTAATCCCAAATTCAGTATTGATTTTAGATATAAGCTCTAAAATATTTTTTGTAGTGTTTGGATCAAGAGCCGAAGTAGCTTCATCACTAAGTAAAATTTTTGGGTTTAAAGCTAAGGCTCTAGCAATAGCAACGCGTTGTTTTTGCCCCCCACTTAGTTCTCTTGGGTAGGATTTGTTTTTATGATCAAGTCCTACGATTTCAAGCAAAGAATTGACTTTTTGGGCAATTTCTTTTTCACTCATGTATTCTTTATTAAAAAGCTTGGCATGAAATTTACACTGAGTATAGTGTGTTCTTAAAGGCATAGCAACATTTTCAAATACATTTTTGCGCTCCATTAGGGCAAAATTTTGAAAAATCATCCCTATATCTTTTCTAAGCACTCTTAGCTCTTTTGATTTTTTTTGACTTAAATCTTTAATTTCTTGATCAAAGACTTTTAAGCTTCCTTCTTGATAATTCTCAAGTCCATTAATACATCTTAAAAGAGTGGATTTTCCAGCTCCACTATGACCTACTATGGCGTAAATTTCACCCTTTTTAATCTCCAAAGAAACATCGTTTATCACGAGTTCCTTGCCATAATATTTTTTTAAATTTTTTATTTTTATCAAATTTTCAACCTCTTAGATTTTGAAGTTCAACTGATATTTTTTCAAGCTGAATTTTTAAATTTTCTAGAGCTTCTTTATTTTGCTCCACCACCTCTTTAGGTGCGTTAGCAGTGAATTTTTCATTTGAAAGCATGGAGTTAAGCTTGAAGCTTTCTTTTTCAAGCTTATTTTTTTGATTTTCAAGTCTTGTTAAAATACCACTTAAATCAACATTTTCAAGCGTAATGAAAATTTCTAAATTCTCGCTAACATCACATATTGCCTTTGGTAATTTTTCTTCACTAAATTCTATTTGCTCGCACTTTGCGAGCATCATGATAAAATTCATATAAGCTTTGATTTCATTTTTGATTTTTTTATCGTTAAATTTGATATAAGCTTTTTCTATTTTAGAATTTCCAAGATCGATTAAACTTTTAGCACGGCGGATACCAACTATGCTTTCTATAAGTAAAGAAAAGATTTTTTCTATATTTTTATCTTGTTCTTTAAATTTTGGATATTTGCTTATCATAATAGAAGGGCTTGTTTTAAGTTCTGTATCGCTTAGTTTATGATATAAATATTCACTGATAAAAGGCATAAAAGGATTTAAGAGCTTTAAAGCTTCTTTGAAAATACTACCAAGTTCTTTAACGCTTGATTTTTCTGCTTTGCTAAGCTCTATACCCCAATCGCAAAAATCATCCCAAAAGAATTTATATAGAGTATTGGCTGCATCATTAAAGCGATAATTGTCTAAATTTTCTCTTACATCCTTAACACAAGTTTGAAATTTGGCATAAATATATTTTGCTAATTCTGAATGAAGTGTGATATTTTCCAAATCTTCAAATTTACTTTCATTTAAAAGCAGATAATTTGTAGCATTATAAATTTTATTTGTAAAATTTCTAACTTGTAAAAGTTTATCATTGCTAAGTTTAATATCGCGTCCTTGTATAGCAAGAAGTGCTAAAGTAAAGCGTAAAATATCGGCACTATATTCTTTAATACTTTCATTTGGATCGATGACATTTCCAAGACTTTTACTCATTTTTCTACCTTGCTCATCTTTCACAAGAGCGTGTAAATAAATATCTTTAAAAGGAAGTTGATGTAAGGCATTAGTGCTTTGAAACATCATTCTAGCCACCCAGAAAAATAAAATATCAAAACCTGTAATGAGTAAAGAATTGGGATAAAAATCTTTTAAATCCTTTTCAGACCAAATTTTATCTTTACCCCAATTTTCATTCCCCCAGCCTAGAGTACTCATAGCCCAAAGTCCTGAAGAAAACCAAGTATCAAGTACATCTTCATCTTGTTTGAAATTTTGACTTTGACATTTTGGACAAGTTTTAGGCGTATGTTGGCTTGCCCATTCATGAGAGCATTCGCAATAATACACAGGAATTTGATGCCCCCACCAAAGTTGTCTTGAAATACACCAATCTCTTAAATCTTTCATCCAAGCATTAAAGCTATTTATCCAGTGATTTGGATAAAATTTGCTTTCGCCAAGTGCAACTTTTTCTATACTTTCTTGGGCGATTTCTTTTTTTACAAACCATTGCTTGGAGATATAAGGTTCAACTACATTGTTGCAACGATAACAATATCCTACCTGATTATTATGTTCTTCTGTTTTTTCTATAAAGCCAAGACTTTCAAGTTTGGCTACGATTTTTTCTCTTGCTTCTAAGCGTTCTAAACCTTGAAACTCTAAACAATGTTCGTTTAAAATTCCTTTTTCATTAAAAACGCTTATAAATTCTAAATTATGTCTAAGTCCTACTTCATAATCGTTCATGTCATGAGCGGGAGTAACTTTTACAACTCCTGTTCCAAATTCTTTTTCTACATGCTCATCAGCTATAATTTTAATGGCTTTTTTACTTATAGGCAAAATCACTTCTTTGCCCACAAATTTAGTATAGCGTTCATCGTCAGGATGTACCATAACTGCAGTATCGCCAAAAAAAGTTTCAGGACGCGTTGTGGCTACTACTAAAAATTCATCGCTATCTTTTAAAAAGTATTTAATATGATAAAGTTTTCCTTTGTTTTCTTTGTATTCAACTTCTATATCACTTAAAGCGCCATCGTGAGTACACCAATTTATCATGTAGTTTCCACGTACAATAAGTCTTTTATCATAAAGTTCTACAAAGGCTTTTTTTACGGCATTAACCAAACCTTCATCCATAGTAAAACGCAAGCGACTCCATGCAGGAGTGATGCCTAGTGTTCTCATTTGGTCTAAAATTTTTCCACCGCTTTGCTCTTTCCACTCCCAGACTTTTTCTATAAATTTTTCTCTACCTAGTTCTTCTTTTTTAATGCCTTGAGCAAGAAGTTGTTTTTCTACAACATTTTGAGTAGCAATACCTGCGTGATCAAGCCCTGGTTGATAAAGAACCTTATAGCCATCCATTCTTTTGTAACGCGTCATAATGTCTTGTAGAGTAAAAGTTAAAGCATGTCCTATGTGTAAAACTCCAGTGACATTAGGAGGAGGCATCATAATGCAGAAATTTTTATCTTTTTCTTGTATGGTTTTATTGCCATCGATCTCAAAATATCCGCGTTCTTCGCAAATTTGATAATACTCTTTTTCTAAATTTTTATCATACATTATTTGCCTTTATTGTTTTAGCTTATTTAATAGAGCTAATTTCTATAATTTCACAAAACGGGAAGAAATATTGTGCTGTATTAAGTCCAGTTTTCAAACTTTTGATATGTTTAGAAAAATCACTTCCTTTGCCATCTTTTTTAATTTGAAGTTTAAGTCTTTCTAAAATTTCTTCACGTGCTACATGTTCATTTAATTCTTTTGGATTGTTTAAATATGGGCTTAATCTATCTAAGCTAATATATTTATAAGCTTTTTTCATATCTGAAAAGATAATTTCTTTGTTATAGATAGTTAATTTCATTTCCCCTTTTGGTAGCATTTTAACAAAAATACTTAGATAATAATCTTTTGCATTATCTTGTATAACGCTTAGCATATCTTTTAACAGATTGATTCTATATTGGCTTAAAAATTTTCCATCTAAAATATAAACTTTCATATTTTCTGTACTAAGTTCAGGTTCTAAACGACTGTTTTTTCCTATGCTTAGATACTCTCTAGCGGTATTTAGATATTTATTTTTGTTTGACTTGTTTGATTGAAGTTCTTTTTTTACGGCTCTCTCTCTTTCTAAGATCTTTTGTTGTTTGCTGATTTCTTTTTTAAGAGCTTCTATTTTGGCTTGTTTATTTTCTTGTTTTAATTTTTCTTTATCCGTATCTAAAATTTGCTTATTTTCATTTGTATTAATATTATTACTTGTATTGGTGTCATTATTTAAGCTTTGATTGTTTTCACTTATTGGCGTATTAAATGTATTGTTATTTAAGCTTTGATTTTCATCTAATGGGTTTGTTTCTTGCTTTTGGATGGTATTGTTATTAATATTTATATCTGATGAACTATTGTTGGTTTGGATCGAGGGCGAATAGGAATTATCGTAGTTATTAGTATACGATTTTTGCTCGGTGTAAGTGTTGGTGTTTAAGGTGTAATTCTTTGGTTTTGAATATTCAAAAAGATAATAATAGGTTCCACCTAATATCACAATAATAGCAATTAATATGCCAACAATAATAGAAAAAATTTTCAAATTCATTTGCTATCCCTTAAAAACAGAAAGTTAAATAATTTTAGCATTGTACTATAATCTAATATAAAGTAATTTTAAATTTTTATATTTTTAAGTAATTTTTTTTTATAATTTTAACTTTTATAAGGAAAATAATGCCACTTTCAAAATTAAATAATGAACAATATCTTGCTGCTACTGCTGATTTTGGACACAATCTTGTTATTGCAAGTGCAGGGACGGGAAAAACTTCTACTATTGTTGCAAGAATTTCTTATCTTTTAAGCAAGGGAGTGACACCTCAAAAAATTATGCTTTTGACTTTCACAAATAAAGCCAGTAAAGAAATGATAGGGCGTTTAGGGAAATTTTTTGATAAAAATATTACCAGTAAAATACTTGCAGGAACTTTTCATAGTACGGCTTATACCTTACTTAGAAATGCGGATAAAAATATAATTTTAAAGCAAGCAAGCGAGTTAAAAACTCTACTTAAAAGTGTCTATGAAAAAAGAACCTTTAGGCATTTAAGTGATATAAAACCTTATCAATCAAGTTATTTATATGATCTTTATTCTTTGTTTCAAAACAAAGCACACAATCAAGATTTTTATACTTGGTTTTGTCAAAACTATGAAGAACAAAGTATTTATGCTGAAATTTATGAAGATATTTTAAAAGAATATGATAATGAAAAAAAGCGTTTTAATTATGTAGATTTTAATGACTTACTTATCAATCTAAAAGAGCTTTTAAAAGAAGAAAAATATGAATTTGATGAAATTTTAGTGGACGAATATCAAGACACAAATACTTTGCAAAGTTCCTTAATAGAGGCTTTTCATAGTAAAAGTTTGTTTTGCGTAGGGGATTATGATCAAAGTATTTATGCTTTTAATGGAGCGGATATTAATATCATAGGTGGGTTTAAAGATCGTTTTAAAGATGCAAAAATTTTTTCTTTAAATAAAAACTACCGTTCATCAAGAAGTATTTTAGCTTTGGCTAATAAAGTGATTTTAAATAACGAAAGATTATATCCAAAAGAACTTATTGTTACAAGAAATGATGAGTTTAAAGCCCCATCTTTGCTTACTTTTGAAGAATTATTTGATCAGTATCAAAATATAGCCAAAATGATACTTACAAGCGGAGTAAGTTTGGAAGAAATTGCCGTGATTTTTCGCAACAACTCAAGTGCTGATGGGGTTGAAGTAGCTTTAAGGGAGCAGGGCATTGCAAGTATGAGAAAGGGAAGTGGAAGTTTTTTTGAAAGTTTAGAAGTTAAAGCTTTTAGCTCCATGCTTGCTCTTGTGGTAAATCCTAAAGATATCATGGCTTTTATTCATTTGGTTCAATATACCAAAGGTGTGGGTGGAGTTTTAGCAAAAGAAATTTTTGACGCACTTTTAAAATTAGGGCATGGAAATTTAATAAAAGGTTTTTTAGATCCTGATAAAAATGTAAATTTGCAAAATCATCAAAAAAGAAATTATCAACTTGGACTTTTTGCGGATTTAGAAGAATTAGCCAGCGAAACTCGTTTTAAATTTGAGAGCGAATTTGATGCACATCCTATTTTAAGACTTTCAAAAATCAATGATTTGTGCGCTAGAAATTTGGAAAAAATCTATCTTTTTTTAAAAAAAGCTATGGAAATAAAACATTCTTTGACTTTAGTCAATTTAATTTGTGAAAATTCTTTTTATAGAGAAATTTGCGAAGAACTTGCAACCAAAAGAGCGACAAATAAAGCAGGGCAGGTGGATTTATTAAGAAAGAGTGAAAATTTAGAAAAAATAGAAACAAAATTCAATGTTTTAAAAGAGCTTACAAAAAATTATAGCGATATTTACAAGTATTATAATTTTCTAACTTTAGGTGCAAGCGAAATGAGTAGTGGCAAAGGAGTTAATTTGCTTAGCGTGCATGCAAGTAAGGGCTTGGAATTTGATCTTGTTTTTGTGATTGATCTTGCGCAAGGTCGCTTTCCTAATCAAAAGCTTATGGGAATGGGTGGAAGCTTAGAAGAAGAAAGAAGACTTTTTTATGTTGCGGTAACTAGGGCAAAAAATATACTTTATTTAAGTTATGCTAAATATGATAAAAACAAAAAAACTTCTTTCGCTCCTTCTCGTTTTCTTATAGAAGCAGGGCTTTGCAAGGGAGAGTTAACTATAGATTGATAGAATTTTCTTTCATTATATTATAAAGAAAGGTTTATTTTATGAAAAAAATATTAATTTTAAGTTTAGCAGCAGCAAGTTTTTTAAATGCTGAAATTTTAGTTTATGGTCCAGGTGGTCCTGCTCCTGTACTAAAAGAGCTTGCTTTAAAATTTGAAGAAAAAACAAAAGAAAAGGTGATTGTAACTGCAGGTCCAACTCCAGCTTGGATAGATAAAGCAAAAGAAAATGCAGATTTGATTTTTTCAGGCAATACTTCAATGATGGATGATTTTGCTAAAAAAATTCCAAGTTTAAGTTTAGAAAATTTAAGCGTTTTAAATATGCGTCCATCAGGTATTATCGTGCGTCCAAATAATCCAAAAAATATTAAAAATTTTGAAGACATTTTAAAAGATGGCGTAAATGTTATGGTGGTTGATGGTGCAGGACAAGTTGGACTTTATGAAGATATGGCTTTAAAAAGTGCAAAAAGAGAAAATTTGGTAAAATTACGTAAAAATATAAAAATTTATGCTAAAAATTCCAAAGCCGCCGTAGATGAGTGGAATAACAATCCAAATATCGATGCTTTAATTATTTGGTCTCATTGGGCAAAGGCTTTAGGCGATGATAAAGCTTTATTTATCAAAGATAAAAATGCAGTGATTTATCGTGCAGCTGAAATAGCTCCTACAAAAAAAGGTTTAGAAAATAAAAAAGCTTTAGAATTTGTCGATTTTATTAAGAGTAAAGAAGCTCAAAAAGTGTGGAAAAAATATACTTGGAAAGAAGTAAAATAATTTTCAGTGAAATTAAAAATAATTAATGTTTATAGGATATAATCACTCCTAAAACATTAATTGCAATAATGTTTAAAATATCAAAAAAGGAAATTAAATGAGTACAGTAAATTTTAAAGGAAATCCTGTAAAACTTAAAGGAAATTCAGTAGAAGTTGGAGCAGATGCTCCTAAGGTAAATCTTAAAGCTAAAGATTTAAGCGTGATTGAAATCGGTGCAGCGGGTAAAACTCAAATCATTTTAAGTGTTCCAAGCTTAGATACACCAGTTTGTGCTACAGAAGCTAGAGAATTTAATAAAAAAGTAGCCAGTTACAATGGTGCTGAAGTGATTGTAGTAAGTATGGACTTACCTTTTGCTATGGGAAGATTTTGCAGTACAGAAGGTATTGAAAATTTAAGTGTTGCAAGTGATTTTGTGGCAAAAGAATTTGGTGAAAAATATGGTGTTTTGATAAATGAAGGTGCTTTAGAAGGGCTTTTAGCTCGTGCCGTATTTGTGATTAAAGAGGGTAAAGTGGCATATAAAGAACTTGTAAATGAAATCACAGAAATGCCAGATATTGCAAAACTTGATGCATTTTTTGGTGGTTCTAGCTGCTGCGGTGGTTGTGGTTGCCATTAATTTTGATTAAGCCCATTCTTAGGGCTTAATTTTTACATCTTCATTTTTTTATTATTTTAAGTTGATTATTTTTAATATTTATTTTGTGTAAGAATAATATAAAAAGGACAATAAAACTCCTATAAAATAGAGCTTTAAAATTATTATTTTTATTAAAATTTCAAGAGATTTTTATACTCCATTTTTTATAATAAGATGATTTTTTTATTTTGGAGGAATAAGGATGAATAGAAGGGATTTTATTAAAAATACCGCTATTGCAAGTGCTGCTAGTGTTGCAGGACTCAGTGTTCCAAGCTCTATGCTTGGCGCGCAAGAAGAAGATTGGAAATGGGATAAGGCTGTTTGTAGATTTTGTGGAACTGGCTGTGGAATTATGATAGCCAGAAAAGATGGCAAAATCGTAGCAACAAAAGGTGATCCTGCAGCACCCGTAAATCGCGGACTTAATTGTATCAAAGGTTATTTTAATGCTAAAATCATGTATGGTGAAGATCGCCTTGTTATGCCTTTGCTTCGCATGAATGAAAAAGGCGAATTTGATAAAAAAGGCAAATTTCAACAGGTTTCTTGGCAAAGAGCTTTTGATGAAATGGAAAAACAATTTAAAAAAGCCTACAATGAACTCGGCATTACAGGTATAGGGATTTTTGGTAGTGGGCAATACACTATCCAAGAAGGTTATGCTGCTTTAAAACTTGCAAAAGCGGGTTTTAGAACAAACAATATCGATCCAAATGCAAGACATTGTATGGCCTCTGCAGTGGTTGGTTTTATGCAAACTTTTGGTGTAGATGAGCCATCAGGCTGTTATGATGATATAGAACTTACAGATACTATCATCACTTGGGGAGCTAATATGGCTGAAATGCACCCAATCCTTTGGTCAAGAGTAAGTGATAGAAAACTAAGTAATCTTGATAAGGTCAAAGTTGTTAATCTAAGCACTTTTTCTAACCGTACTTCAAATATTGCTGATATTGAAATTATTTTTAAACCAAATACAGATTTGGCTATTTGGAACTACATAGCAAGAGAGATTGTTTATAATCATCCAGAGGCTATGGATACGAAATTTATCAAAGAACACTGCGTATTTGCAACTGGTTATGCTGATATTGGTTATGGTATGAGAAATAATCCAAATCATCCAAAATTTAAAGAAAGTGAAAAAGATACAGTTGAAAAAGAAAATGTAATCACTTTAGACGATGAAGAGGCTACTTCTTTATCTTATCTTGGCGTTAAAGCGGGTGATAAATTTGAAATGAAACATCAAGGTGTGGCTGATAAAAACTGGGAAATTTCTTTTGAAGAATTTAAAAAAGGTTTAGCCCCTTATACTTTGGAATACACTGCAAAGGTAGCCAAAGGTGATGATAATGAGTCTTTGGAAGATTTTAAGAAAAAACTTCAAGAATTAGCTAATCTTTACATAGAGAAAAATCGCAAAGTCGTAAGTTTTTGGACTATGGGCTTTAATCAACATACAAGAGGTTCTTGGGTAAATGAACAAGCTTATATGGTGCATTTTTTACTAGGAAAGCAAGCTAAACCAGGTAGTGGAGCCTTTTCTTTAACAGGACAGCCAAGTGCTTGCGGAACGGCTAGGGAAGTAGGGACTTTCTCCCATCGTTTGCCTGCGGATATGGTTGTGGCAAATCCAAAACACAGAGAAATTTCTGAAAAAATTTGGAAAGTTCCTGCAAAGACCATCAACCCAAAACCAGGTTCTCCTTATCTTAATATCATGAGAGATTTAGAAGATGGAAAAATTAAATTTGCATGGGTGCAAGTGAATAATCCATGGCAAAACACTGCAAATGCAAATCACTGGATCGCAGCAGCAAGAGAAATGGATAATTTTATTGTTGTAAGTGATTGTTATCCTGGAATTTCAGCAAAAGTAGCTGATCTTATTTTACCAAGTGCTATGATTTATGAAAAATGGGGTGCTTATGGTAATGCTGAAAGAAGAACTCAACATTGGAAACAACAAGTCTTACCTGTAGGTGCTGCCATGAGTGATACTTGGCAAATTTTAGAATTTGCAAAACGCTTTAAGCTTAAAGAAGTTTGGAAAGAGCAAAAAGTGGATAATAAGCTTACCTTGCCAAGTGTTTTAGAAGAGGCAAAAGCTATGGGTTATAGTGAAGATGATACACTTTTTGATGTACTATTTGCCAATAAAGAAGCAAAAAGCTTTAATCCAAACGATGCTATCGCAAAAGGCTTTGATAATACTGATGTTAAAGGCGATGAGAGAAAAATTCAAGGCAGTGATGGAAAAGAATTTACAGGCTATGGCTTTTTCGTTCAAAAATACCTTTGGGAAGAATATCGTAAATTTGGCTTAGGACACGGCCATGATTTAGCGGATTTTGATACCTATCATAAAGTAAGGGGTTTAAGATGGCCTGTGGTTAATGGCAAGGAAACACAGTGGAGATTTAATACTAAATTTGATTATTATGCTAAAAAAGCGGCTCCAAATTCAGATTTTGCTTTTTATGGTGATTTTAACAAAATGCTTACAAATGGAGATTTAATAGCTCCTAAAGATGAAAAAGAGCACAGTATTAAAAATAAGGCTAAAATTTTCTTTAGGCCATTTATGAAAGCACCTGAAAGACCAAGTAAAGAGTATCCATTCTGGCTTGCAACAGGAAGGGTTTTAGAGCATTGGCATAGTGGAACTATGACTATGCGTGTGCCTGAGCTTTACCGTGCTGTCCCTGAAGCGCTTTGCTATATGAGTGAGAAAGATGGAGAGAAATTAGGCTTAAATCAAGGTGATTTGGTTTGGGTGGAATCTCGTCGTGGTAAAGTAAAAGCAAGAGTAGATATGCGTGGAAGAAACAAACCGCCTGTAGGACTTGTGTATGTGCCGTGGTTTGATGAGAATGTATATATCAATAAAGTTACTTTGGATGCGACTTGTCCGCTTTCAAAACAAACTGACTTTAAAAAATGTGCTGTAAAAATTTATAAGGCTTAATTTAGGGTTTTGATTAAATGAAAGGTAGAAGAGAATTTTTCGTTAGCGCCTTTAAGGCTGCATGTTTATGTACAGGAGGTGGATTTTTGGTTAATTTGACTTTAAAAGCCGATGATAATTATGCCTTGCGTCCTCCTGGGGCTGAAGATGAAGCTAGATTTTTAAGCAAATGTATTCGTTGTGGGCTTTGTGTAAAAGCCTGTCCTTATAATACTTTAAAGCTCGCTAGCTTGTTAGATAGTCCAAAAAATGGCACGCCTTTTTTTAGAGCAAGAGAAATTCCTTGTTATCTTTGTAAGGATATTCCTTGCATTAGAGAATGTCCAACTGATGCTTTAGATAAAAAGCATTTAGAGCAGGGTATAGAATCCTTGAAAATGGGTATTGCTATTGTTGATAGTGCTTCTTGTGTGGCACACTGGGGAATTCAATGCGATGCTTGTTATAGAGCTTGTCCTTTGATAGATAGGGCTTTAAAACTTGAGCTTAAACGCAATGAACGCACCGCCAAACATGCTTTTTTACTACCTAGTGTGGATCATGAAGTGTGTGTAGGTTGTGGGCTTTGTGAACTTGCTTGTATTACTGAAAAACCGGCCATTCGTGTTTTACCAAGGGAGTATGTATTGGGAAAAGCAGGATCTCATTATGTAAAAGGCTGGGATGAAAAAGATGAAGGTCGTATAAAAAATGCAGATACTTCAAAACATTTTAATGCTAAAAAAGCAACCAATTATTTAAATGATGGAGAACTGTGATGAAGTATTTAATTGCTAGACGCATCGTTCAGCTTGGAATTTTAGCGCTTTTTAGTTTTAAAGCTACAGATTTTATCTTGCAGGGAAATTTAAGTTCTTCTAGACTTTTTAATACCATACCTTTAAGCGATCCTTTTGCGGTTTTGCAAATCATTTTAGCAAGCTGGAGTATAGATTTAATGGCTTTAATAGGAGCTTTGATTATATTTTTTATCTATGGTTTGCTTTTAGGAAGGGTTTTTTGCTCTTGGGTTTGTCCTGTTAATTTAATCACAGATTTTGCTGCTTTTGTGCGAAATAAATTAACCCTTAATAATAAATTTTTAATTTTGCCTAAAAATTTACGCTATTTTGTGTTGGTCTTGGTTTTAGTCCTTTCTTTTGTATTTTCATTACCTGTGTTTGAAAGTTTTTCTTATATAGGAATGATACATAGAGGGATTATTTTTGCTACAAGTTCTTGGATTTTTGTAGCCTTTATACTTTTTTGTATCGATACTTTTTTAAGTCCTAGGGCAATTTGTTCACATTTTTGTCCACTAGGAGCTTTTTATGCTTTTATTTCTCGTTTTGCTTTGCTTAAAATAAAGCATGATAGTGATAAATGCACTAAATGTTATGAATGTATCCGTATTTGTCCTGAAAAACAGGTTTTGTGGATGGTTGGAAAAGAAAGTACTAGCGTGAAATCAGGAGAGTGTATAAGGTGTGCAAGGTGTATAGAAGTTTGTAATGATGATGCTTTGAATTTTAATATTTTTGATTTAAGGAATAAATGATGAAGAAGAAATTGGTTTTATTAGGAAGTGCTGCAGTGGTATTTTTTGCCGCTTGCGCAATGAATAGTGGGGTAAGTTCGGAACAAATTGGACTTAGAAAAGCAAGTTTAGAAAATGAAAATAAAGTAAATTTAGTGGAAGCAAATTTCACAACTTTACAACCTGGGGAATCTACTCGTTTTGAGCGTTCTTATGAAAATGCACCACCATTAATTCCGCATGCTATTGAAGATTTGTTACCTATAACTAAAGATAACAATATGTGCTTAAGCTGCCATGATAAGGCTATAGCAGCAGATGCTGGTGCAACTCCACTTCCTGCTAGTCATTATTATGATTTTAGACACAATAAAACCACAGGAGATGTGATTAGCGATAGTCGTTTTAATTGCACTCAGTGTCATGTTCCACAAAGCGATGCAAAACCTTTAGTGGGAAATAACTTTAAACCTGAATTTAAAAATGAACAATTAAAAAGTCGTTCAAATTTAATTGATGTGATTAATGAGGGTGTAAAGTAAATAAATGAAAAAAATTCTTTTTATTTTGAGTCTTTTTTGTGTTTTGTCTTATGCTTATGAGCTGAAATTAAATGCTAATATAACAGCTTTAAAGCTTGATAAGCAAAACTTATATATAGGCACTGATAAAGGTGAAATTTTACAATATAACATTAAAGATAAAAGTTTAAAAGAACTTTTATCTTTACCAAAGATTAAAAATTATTATGGTGATGATTTTGCTAAGATTTATAACATTGATGTTTTTAAACATACACTTTTAATACTTAGCGAGGGTGATTTTGGTGCTAAAAATTTAAGTTTTTATAAGGAAAATTTACAAATCAAAAAGCTCGAAGAAAATAGCATAATAAAAGCATTTTTTATCAATGAAAACACTTATCTTTTGATTTCTATTGGTTCTGAAATAGAATTGATTGATAAAAGTTTAAAAAATATAAAAAAATTTAATTTTTCTCATTCTAGTCTTAATGATGCAGTTTTAAATGAAGATAAAAGTATGCTGGTTGCAGGTTTTGAGAGTGGTGAAGTGGAGCTTTTTGATTTGAAAAATTGGAAGATGTTAAAAAACTATGATAAAATGCATAAAGATAATATCTATCAAGTAGATTTTAAAAATAATGTTATTTTAAGTTGTGGAACGGATAGGCGTATAGGAGTTGTAAAAAATGAAGAGCAAAATTTTTTACAAAAAGATTTTTTGATATATACTTGCGCTTTAAGTCCTAATGGAGAATTGGCTGTTTATAGTGATAACGAAGCTGGAGTTAGTGAAGTTTTTAGCACAAGTGATTTTAAGCCTGTTAAAACTTTTAATAATGAAAATTTGATGAGTGAGTTTATTATTTTTTTAAACAATAAAGATTTTATCGTTTCAGGCTTTGGTGATAGTATAATGTTTAGGAGTATTGATGAATAATCTTTCTAGTGTTTTGATTTTAGCAAAAGAAGAATATATAAATGATTTAAAAAAGGCTATATCTGAAATTCCTTTTTGTTCTGTAGAACTTTGTGAAAATGAAAAGATTATAGTTGTGATTGAAAGTGAAAATTTAGAAGATGAGTTAAACTCTTATAAAATGCTTGAGAAATTGCCAAATATTATCAGTATTAATATGGTTTTTTCTTATCAAGATTTAAATGATGATATCCAAAAAGCAATTAATAGCGGCGCAATAGAAACGATAGAAAAAAATGAAAATGCTGAGAATGTTCGCTACTATGGTAGTGTATTTAATCAATTTTCTTAAAGTGTAAAGATGGTATTTTTAATCCCATTGCTTATTGTAATTGGTGTTATTTTTGGAATTGATTATGTGTATTTTAAAAATCAAGATTTAAAAGCGCAAGTTAAAAAAGAACAAAAAGAATTAAATTCTAGTTTAGAGAAAGAAAAAAAAGAATATATAGAAAAATTGTTTAAAACAAAATAGACATTAAAAAACATCTTATTTTCTTAAAGATAAATTAAAAAGCTTTTTGCTAGAATTAAAGAAAAATTTTAGGAAACAGTGATGAAAAATACAGTCACTGAAGCTTCTATCTATGAGGCTCAAGGGTTAAAAGACGAAGCTTTAGAAATTTATAAAAATATCTTAAAAGAAGATCCGGATAATCAAAACGCTATCGATGCGGTTCGTCGTCTTAGTGGTTTTAGATCCAAGCATAAAGACTTAAACACTCAAATGTTGGATTTTTTTATTAATATGAAAAGCGATGAAGAAATTAATGAATTTAAAAGGTGGTTGATAAAAATATGAATTTGGAAGATTTGGCTAAAAAAACCATTAGCGAAGTTAGCTCTATCATGGAAGAGCAAAGAAGACAAAATGAAATTTTAAAAGAACAAGAATTAAGCAGAAAAACTGAAATAAAAGATGAATTACCACCTATGGAGTTTGTATGCGAAGAATTTGATACTCCGCAAGACTTAGAAGATAAAATTTCTATGGCAAAATTTGAAGAAGAGCAAAAAATACAAAATAATATTGAAATTTCTACTCAGGAAAATAAAGAGTTTAAAAAAGAAGAGCCTTTTTTACAAAGTGAAATTTTAAATCCCAGTGTTATGACAGAGGTTCAAACGCTTAATGAGGATATTTTTTTAAAACATCTTAGAGAGAGAATTTTAGTTCTTTTTGAAGGTTTAAATAGCATAAAAAAAGATAATCTTGAAAATAGGTTAAACTTGACCATAAATTTTTTAGAGTTTTTGCTTGCAAATATCGAAGATAAGCTTAAAAAATAATCCCGATTTGCAGTTTATCGCTGAGTTTTTAAAGCCTTATACTAAACGAGCGTATTTGGTTGGAGGTAGCGTTAGGGATTTGTTTTTAGGCTTAAAAATTTGTGACTATGATATAGAGCTTTATGATATAAAACCTAAAGATTTTGAAAAGATTATGCAAAAATTGGGCGCACAAGGCCTTGGAAAAAGTTTTTTTGTGTATAAGTTTAAAAATTATGATTTAGCTCTTGCTAGAACCGAAAATAAAATAAGCTATGGACATAAAGGTTTTGAAGTTCAAATTTGTAATGATGAAAAACTTGGCGCCAAAAGACGCGATTTTACCATAAATTCTATGATGATTAATCTTTTTAACGATGAGTTTTTAGATTTTTATGGAGGATTAAAAGATCTAGGAGCAGGCTTTTTAAGGCATATTGACAAACAAAGCTTTCAAGAGGATAGTTTAAGAGTATTAAGAGCGGTAGTATTTGCTTCAAGGTTTAACTTTAAGATAACTAGTGAAAGCTTGAAATTGATTCAAAGTATGGATATAACTGATCTTAGCAAAGATAGGATCAATGCGGAGCTTTATAAATTCTTTAAAAGCCCTAGACTTGATGTTGGCTATAGATATTTGCAAGAACTTGACTTAGAGAAACAGGTTTTAGGCTTTGAGAGTGTTTTTAAGAGTTTGGAATTTCAAAATTTACTCAGACAAAGTAGAGAATTCGTAAAAAGCGATGCTTTATTCTTGTATTTGTATTTGAATTTTTTTAATTTAGAAAAAGATATATTTTTTAAAAGAACCAAACTTAAAAAAGAATACCTAAAATACGCAAATCAAGCTTTTTATCTTGACGATATAAGTGATTTTGAACTAGCAAAAATTGCTTTTGAAATACCTTTGAAGGAATGGCTTGGACTTTGGAGTAAAAAGCGTATTGAGCAAGCTAAAAGATTAAGACTTTATGAGAATAGGTTTGAAAGTAAAATTTTAGCAAAAGATTTCATAAATGCTGGATTTTGTGGTAAAATTCTTGGTTTAAAGATTCAAGAAGCAAGAGAGAATGAATTAAAAGAATATATAAAAGGTTTAGCTAAATGATTTCTGTATTAAAAATTTGTACCAAAGATCAAAAAGGTTTAATCTATAGAATTTCTGATGTTATTTTTAAATATCATATCAATATAGTAAAAAACGATGAATTTGTAGGCGAAGGAATGTTTTTTTTTCGTGCTCTTTTAGAAGGTGAGTTTGATAAAGAAGCTTTTATAGGAACGCTTGAGGCTATGCTTGGACAAGAAGCCTTGATAGAGCTTTGCGAGAAGAGAAAAAAAGATATTGTTGTTTTTGCTACTAAAGAAAGTCATTGTTTGGGAGATTTGCTAATAAAGCATTATAGTAACGAACTTGAAGCAAATATCAAAGCTGTGATTTCAAATCACAACTCTTTAAAGGATTTAGTTGAGAAATTTGAAATTCCTTATCATTTTATCAGTGCTGAAAATTTAGATCGTAAAGAGCAAGAAAATCAGATTTTAAAATGTCTTGAACAATATAAATTTGATTATTTGGTTTTGGCAAAATATATGCGAATTTTATCTCCTGATTTTGTTAGGCATTTTGAAGGTAAGATTATAAATATTCACCATTCTTTTTTACCTGCATTTATAGGAGCAAATCCTTATAAACAAGCCTTTGAAAGAGGGGTTAAAATAATTGGAGCTACGGCACATTTTGTAAATAATAATCTTGATGAAGGTCCTATTATCACTCAAGCTGTTTCGCCTGTAAACCATGAATTTACTTGGCAAGATATGCAACAAGCAGGTAGAAATATAGAAAAAGATGTTCTTTCAAAAGCGCTTGATTTGGCTTTTGAAGATAGAATTTTTATACATAATAATAAAACTATAATATTTTAATGCGATAATTTTACTATAGTTTTATTTAAAGCATCGAAAAAATAATCAATATCCTCTTTTTCATGCGTATAATGCAAGCTTATTCTTAACCAGCCTGGTTTTGTTTTAAGTTTTTGATTATCTTTTAAGCCTAGCAAATCATGACCATAAGGCCCAGCACAAGCACATCCAGCGCGTGTTTCTATGTGGTATTTTTTACTAAGTTCGTAAGCGATATCAAAAGGAGAAATTTCTTTGATATTGAAAGCAAAAATAGGCAATCGGGTTTTTAAATTCTTTGCATATAAAATTAAATTAGGTATAGTTTTTAGTTTTTCAAAAAAATAATCTTTTAAAATTTCTTCTTTTTTTTCTATATTTTTAACCCCTATAGAATCTTTGATTTTAAAAGCTAAGCTAGCGCGAATGAGTTGTAAAATTCCAGGTGTTCCCCCTTCTTCTAAAGCTTCTTCATTACAAAGGTAGCATTGTGAAGTGCGAGAAACATAGCCCACAGTTCCACCTGCTGCAAAGCTAGGCTTGTTTCCACAAAGATCTTTTTTGATGGCCAAAAGTCCAGAACCGCCAATACCACCAATTAATTTATGAGAACTTATAAACAACGCATCATAGTATTGACAAGATATGTTTTTATAAGGAATGAAACTAGATGCATCAAAAGCAACTATCCCTTTAAATTTACGAACCATTTCAGAAATGCGTTTATAATCACTTAATATCCCAGTAACATTTGAAGCTAAAGAAAAGCTAGCGATTATTTTTCTTTTTTTGTTTTTTTGTAAAGTTTTTTCTAGAAAATCAAAATCAATTTCTCCATTTTTATCTAAGGGAATTCTAACACATTCACACAAGCCTTCTCGAAATGAAAGTTCATTAGAATGATGCTCATAAGGCCCTACGATAACTAAAGGTAAGGTATTTTTATCAATTTGCGTAAAATATCTTTCTTTTACAAGAGGGGGAATGTAAATGCCGATCAATTCTTGAAATTTTTTAATAGCACTGCTTGATCCTGTTCCGCAGGCTATAAGGGCAAAATTTTCATCTAATGATAAACTTTTTTTTATATCTTTTCTTGCTTGTTCGTAAATTTGTTGAGTTTTAAAAGAATTCAAAGAGCTATCAGAATGTGTGTTTGCATAGGTTGGGAGAATTTTTGAAATTTCTTTTTCTACACATTTTAGAGCTAAAGCACTTGCTGTGAAGTCAAAATGCAAAATACCTTTTTTTAAGATCAATTCTTTTTTTAAATCTGAAATTTGCAAATACAATCCTTATAAAAATTTGCTAAAATTATACTATAAAAATGCTTTATAAAAGGAAAAATATAAAATTTAAGAACTTTGTAGATTTGCATAAGAATTTATCTTTAAGTAAGCTTTTTGATTTTTATAGTGTGTTTGAAGGTTTTGAAAAATTAAACATTTTAAATTTTAAAGACGATGTATTTACAAATATAGAGCGAATTTTGCTTGATGATTATCTAAAAATCAAAAGTTATTTCGCCTTGGATGAAACAAGTTCTTACGCTCTTACTTTACTAGCTAAAAACAATCGCAAGCGTTTTTCTATCAATAGAAAAATTCAGCATTTTAAAGCTTTATCTACACTTAAATATCTTTTAGAAACAGGTATAATAAAACTTGAGTATAGTAAGGAAGCTAAAAAAATAAAAGATAAAAGACAAAAAATCAAAAAAGAACTAAGATCTTATGTTGTCCAAGATAAGATTATATTTAACAACCATTTTACTCGTTTCTTTTTTTATTTTTTAGAGCCCAATGAAAAGCTTATTTTGCAAAATCGCTATAAAGAAGTTTTAGAATGCATTAAAGAAAAATTTGAACTTTATCAAAGTTTTTGTTTTGAACAGCTTTCTAGAGAATTGCTTGAGAAAAAATTCAATATCAATGGAGTGCAAAGTTACTGGGATAAGAATTTAGAACTTGATCTTTATTATCAAGATGAAAATTTGTGTTTTGTCGGAGAAGTTAAATTTAAAAATAAAAAAATTTGTAAAAATATTTTAAATCTTTTAAAATCAAAAGCAAAGTCTTTAAATTTGGCTCCAAATTATTATATTATAATCTCAAAAAATGGTTTTAGCAAGGAATTTGATAAAATATGCGAACAGAATTTGCTTTTATTTGATTTGAATGATTTTAAGATTTTATTATAGGAATGATAAATGAATGAAAGTATTTTAAAAAGTTTAGACTCAAATGAAAAAGAAACTCTACAAAAAGGCTTAGAAAGTCTCATAGAACAAACTTATGTAATAGAAAATGAATACAAAACTTTAAATGAAAACTATAATTCCTTACGCGCAATGGTTGATGAGATTATAGAGGTGTTGCCTAGTGCGCTTTGGATTTTAGATAAAGAAAAAAATATTATTTTACAAAATCAAGAAGCCTTGAAAAATCCAAAATTACTTAATATCATTAGTCTTGATAAAATTCGCGATGAGCTTGAATTTGAAGGTAGGTTTTATGCGGTAAAAATCATAGCACATAATGAAAAAACTATAGTTTCAGCTACAGATATTAGCGATGAAAAACGCAATGAAAGGCTTGCAAGCATGGGTAGTGTAGCGGCTCATTTGGCACATGAGATAAGAAATCCTATTGGATCTATATCTTTACTTGCTTCAACCCTTTTTGCTCGTAGTGAGCTTAAAAATAAGCATATAGTTCTTGAAATCCAAAAGGCTATTGCCAGAGTAGAGCGTATCGTAAATTCAACTTTACTTTTTACTAAGGGTGTGCACATCAATGCTTTAAATTTTAATCTTTTAGAGTTAAAAGAAGAGTGTGAAAGTGCCATTAACTCTTATAATTTTACTTCTCAAATAGACTTTGAAATATCTTTTTTGGATAAGCAGATTTGTGCCGATAAAGCTCTTCTTGGTTTGGTTTTACAAAATTTGATTTATAATGCTATTGATGCGATAGAAGAAAGCGAATGTGAAAAACCTATGATTAAAATTTTAGCAAGTTGTGATAATGAAAAAATATGCATCAGAGTGTATGATAATGGTTGTGAAATAAAAGATGAGAAATTGGTTTTTGAGGCTTTTAAAACAACAAAACTTAAAGGCAATGGGCTTGGTTTGTCTCTTTCTAAAGAAATCATAAACGCTCATAAGGGAGAGTTAAGTTTTCAAAGCGATCCTAAGAATTTTTATTTTACCTTACCTTTGGTGTGATAAATATTTTCTTTTCACCCCAAAACGGAACAGATTTTGCTTATATTATTTTAATATATTTAGATTGAAGGCAGAAAAATCTAAATCAAGGAATTAATATGAGTATCTTTAGCATCAATGATAACTCAAACTATAATTCTATACTTTCACAAGCAAAAGCTAATAAAGAAAGTAAAGAAAATTCTAAAATAAGTTTTGCTAATGCTTTTTTAAAACAAAATGCTAGTAAATTAAATGAAATTCAAAATGCAAATTCACAAACCCTAGCAAGAAGTGAAGTATTAAATTCTACTAATACAACAAATACTAGCAATAACACTAATTTTAGTATAAGTAGTAAGACAAATTCTCCTAACTATGATATATCAAGTGAATTTAAAAACTCTATTTATACTCTAAAATACAAACAAGCAGATATAAGTAATACTTCTACTAATACAGCCTATGGTTATAGTGTAGATAAAGATGGCTATATGGGAAGTGATTTTAACAAAGCTGCAGGACTTCCTGAAGATTTTAAGATACATAAATCTACTTTGGATGAGATATATAACTTTAATGAAGCACAATATCAAGA
>NZ_MJXL01000059.1:0-21313 GCF_001762785.1 Campylobacter sp. BCW_6463 | reverse complement strand
TTTAGCATCAATGATAACTCAAACTATAATTCTATACTTTCACAAGCAAAAGCTAATAAAGAAAGTAAAGAAAATTCTAAAATAAGTTTTGCTAATGCTTTTTTAAAACAAAATGCTAGTAAATTAAATGAAATTCAAAATGCAAATTCACAAACCCTAGCAAGAAGTGAAGTATTAAATTCTACTAATACAACAAATACTAGCAATAACACTAATTTTAGTATAAGTAGTAAGACAAATTCTCCTAACTATGATATATCAAGTGAATTTAAAAACTCTATTTATACTCTAAAATACAAACAAGCAGATATAAGTAATACTTCTACTAATACAGCCTATGGTTATAGTGTAGATAAAGATGGCTATATGGGAAGTGATTTTAACAAAGCTGCAGGACTTCCTGAAGATTTTAAGATACATAAATCTACTTTGGATGAGATATATAACTTTAATGAAGCACAATATCAAGACATAAAAGAACAGCTAGGAATTTCTCGCTATTTTACCAATATCGATATGGCTGATACCATAAAACAATACTATAATCAATTTAATCAAATTGTTAATCATACTTTTAACGATACCAATAAAACAAGTTTCACTGAAGCGGATATAAATTCTATGCCCAAGGGTTATATTTCTGTTGGCTATAAAGGTTTAGATTTTTCAGATCAATCCAATCCTTATAATGCATTAGGACTAGTTAATCATTCTAACACAAAAGTAACTAATGTTTTTAAAACAGATGATGAATTTCATGAAGCTCAAGCAATACAAATGGGAATGATGGGTATTGATTTTTATCCGCAAAAATTAAATATATCAACTCAAAGTTTATCACAAGGAGCTTTAATGGAAGGTGGATTTAATCCTGATATGTCAGTTTATCCACAAAATGAAGATGGAAGTTATTCTAAAGAAGCTTTGTTTATGAGCTTTTTAAAATCAGAAGGTGGTTATATGGTTGCAGGAAAAAATACAACTATTGCACCGCAAGCAATGAATTATAATCTTAATGTTGCCAAACAAAGTATTCCAAAATACTCTAATGTAGATTTCGATGACATTATGACAGGTAAAGTTGATTTTGCAAGTTTATTAAAAGGCTATGCACAAGATGGTTGGCTTGATGCAGGTATTTATGCAATGGAAAAAGGAGTTGCTTGGCAAAATACAAGCATAGGCTATGGTGGAGCTTGGTTTGATAATCAGCTTAATCAAGCAAAAGCTAATGGTTGGAAAGCAAGTAGTGAAAGTATAAATTCTTATGTTGGATCTATAATGGATAGATTAAATAATCTTATAGGACAAACTAGGGTTTAAAGAAGTATTTGCACGAAGTCAAATTAAAAATGATGACATTTGCAAATACTTATGCGAATCACATAAAGCTAGGCGCATCGTTTGAAAAGAGTATTAAATCTCCGTTTTTTGTTTCTTTAGCCAGAGTTTGAACTAGCTGACTCTTTTCTTTAAGTATAATGGTTTTTATTTTTAACTCTTTTTTGAAAATTTCAGCATTGATTTGTGCGCTAATGATAACAAGATCAAAACACTCATTGATGATTTTAGCAAGTTTTATATTTTCTTCTTCGCTTACTTCCACTATACCAGGACTTACTAAAACTTTTCGTCCTTTATAGCTTTTACAAAGTTTATAGCTTGTGCTCATACCTTTAAAATTTCCATTAAAACCATCATCTATGATAAATTTAGGCTCTCTTGAAAGCACTTGCAAGCGATGTTCTACGGAGTTTATATTTAAAACTTGCTTTTGAATTTTTTCTAGCTTTATGCCAAGATAATGAGCGCAAAGTATACAAACACAAAGATTTTGCGCGTTAAAATTCCCTAAAATTTGACTTTTAAAATCATAGGATTTATTTTCTATATTTACCCTAAATTCTAAACCTTCAAGACTTGAATGAATAAGACTTAATTTATCATCATAAAGGCTAATGAGTTTATCTTCTTCTTTTTGGGCGCTAGAGTGTAAAAAAGCCTTTTCTAGTCTTTTGGAATTTAAGGCTTCAAGTTTGGTTGAGCGGATATTTTCAACACTTTTAAAATACTCTAAATGTGCATTGCCTATCTCTCCTACTATGCTGATGTGAGGTTGTAAAAAACGCGTGATTTCATCGATATCGCCTTTAAGTCTAGCGCCTGCTTCAGCTATGTAAATTTGAGTATCTTGGCTTAAATTGGTATTGATATCAGCAACTATACCTAGCAAGGTATTGACAGAGCGTGGTGTTTTGTAGCTTTTAAAGTCATCTTTTAAAAGTTCGTATAGAAAATTTTTAATACTTGTTTTTCCAAAACTTGCGGTAATGAGTATGATTTTTAAATTTTCATTGGCTCTTAGTTTGGTTTTGGCTTGTTTTTTATAATATAAATTTGTAAAAAACTCATAAATTTTAAGACTCAATAAAGCAAAAGGAAGGCTAAAAAGATTGAAAAGAAAAGAAAAACGCAAAGCAAGTATAGCAAAAATAGCATTATAAACAAAAACAAAAACAAAAAACCATTTAACCTTGCTTGTAAAAACAAGCTTTTTATCTATACCTTTGTTCCAAAAATACAAAATCGGAGTATGGATCAATGCAAAATATGCCAAAGAGTATAAAGGAAAAGCTAAGAATAAAAAATAAGGAATAAATAAAAAATACAAATGCCACAAAGGTTTATGATAATGAAAAAACACGCGTTTAAATTTATAAGAATACCATTGTAAAGCACTCATAAGATAAAAAGCTATACAAAAATTAAAAAATAAAGAATTAATAAAATAAAGAGTATTGATAAGCATTTAAATTTCCTTAATTTTTTGAGCTATGAAAGCAGAATGTTTTAAAAAGAAAAAATGATCCCCCTCTAAAGGATAAAAAGTGCTATTTTTTAAAAATTGATGCATTTTCTCGCCACAATATAAAGGCGTAGCTTCATCGCTTTTTCCCCAAAAAATCAAACTTTTAGCCTTTTGCTTGGCAAAAATTTCACTAAAATCCTCATCAACAACCTTTTTAAAGGTTTCATACATCATAGGACTAAGATTTGCTCCATCTTTACTAGCAAAATAGCGATAAAATTTTCCCAAACCAAAGAGTTTTAAAATTTTAAAAATACGGATTTTAAAACGCACTTTTAGGGATTTTTTAGCCAAAATTCCCGCACTTGAAAGTAAGATTAGGATGTCTTTTTCTTTTGCGAGTAGGGTACTTACTTTTCCGCCAAAAGAATGCCCCATGAAAAAACAGATATTGAGTTTTTTTTGTTTTAAAAAAAGTTCTGTGATATTGGCATAATCTTGAGTGTTTAAAATTTCTTCCACACTTGAATTTCCAAAACCTGCTAAATCCATATAAATTTGACAAAAATCTTTTAAAAAAGGACAAAAACTTTGCTTCATAAGTTCTTTATCAGCTCCCCAGCCGTGTAAGATAAGTATTTGCGGTAAGGAAAGATCACCTAAAATTTCATAAGAAATTTGATAAGTTTTGTTTTTATAAGAAAGTTGAGTTTGAGCCATTTTAAGCCTTTTGATTTTTGTAGATATTTTCTAAAAGTTGCATGGCGTTTTGTAAGCGTTCAAATTCCTTCATACTAAGCATTACAGCTTCAAATTTGTTATTTTTTAAAATAACTATTTTTCCACTTTCACTTTTTTTGAGTTTTTCCATAATGGGGCTAAAATTTCTTACCACCTCGGTGGCAGTGTAAATTTCATCTTGTTTAAAAGAGAGCATTTTTCTTCCTAAAATACGCTAAATTTTATGTATAATTTAGCGTATTTTGACTTAAAAGCTTATAATTTTCCTTTTTGTCCGTTGATGGAGTGAAGGAAGTTGTAGTTGATTTTTATCATTTTTTCAAGTGAAATTTGATCAGCTAAAGCGTTTAAAGTGGTATTAAAATCTTTAAAAAGATAATTAGCCAAAGAACCAGGATTTGGGTTGATTTCATTTAAATATACTTCATTATCCAGTATAAAAAAATCGCAGCGTATTAAAGCACCTTTAAACAAAGGATTGTAAATCTTTTTAAAGCTATCTTTGAGTTTTTCTTTTAATTCTTCGCTTAAATCCGCTTCTATAAGCTCATTGTGTCCTGAAAAGCTAAGATATTTTTGTTCAAAGTCTAAAAATTCTTTTTTCTTTGGCTCTTCTATGATGGAAAAAACAAACCCATCATTGATCATACATCCTGCAAGATTGTATTCTTTGATATTGTTTTTAAATTCTTCTACTACAAGATCATTATCAAATTCAAAACCTACATCTTTGGCGTATTCTAAATCTTTTTCATCTTTTACTATGCTAATACCTATACTACTTCCAAGTCTTGCAGGTTTGATAATGCAAGGAAAACTAAGCTTTTCTTTAGAGTTTTGATTTTTTCTTAGCATGGTATAATCAAGTGTTTTTACTCCAACGCTTTTGGCATAAAGTTTGGTAAGTTCTTTGTTAAAAGATAATACACTAGCTTCAAGCCTAGGTCCTATAAATTTAATAGAATAAAACTCAAATAAAGCCGCAATTTTTCCATCTTCTCCATCTCTACCATGGATAAGATTGATCACGCATTCGCACTCTAGTTTATTTTCTTTTAAAAAACCTTTGCTAAAAAAACCTCCTTGTTTGATGAAGAGTTCTTTTTCTTTTTTATAAGCTTTAGTGCTAAAAGTTTTAGAATTCATTTTTTCACTTGGAATATGATAAAATCTTCTTTCTTCATCGCAAAAAATAAATTCTAAATTTTGATTGATAACTTTTTTAAGCACTACAGCACTTACTATACTGATCTCATGTTCATAAGAATTTCCGCCAAAAAGTATTGCAAATTTCATTTTATTCCTTTATCCTAGTTTTTTAAGAGCTTCTTTGATGAGTTCGCTTGTGCTTGTTGCTTGAGCACTTGCTAAAACACTTATGATTTTTTCTTGTTTAAAGCCTAGAGTAAGAAGTGCGGCTAAGGCTTCGCTTTTATCATCGCTTACACTTTCAAGTTTGGTTTTTGTGTCAGAAAGTTCTACTATAATGCGTTTTGCACTTTTTGGACCTATGCCAGGTACTTTTTTAAGCACGCTTTCATCGCCCAAACTTAACGCTTTGTAAAAAGAATTTACATCAAGACTAGAGCATACCGCCATAGCAGTATTTGCACCCACTCCATTGACTTTTAAAAGCATTTCAAACATTTTTTGTTCATCTTTATCCAAAAAGCCATAAAATTTATTAGAATCTTCTTTGATGATTTGAGTGATAAAAAACTCATGCTTTTCTTGGGTTTGAATTTTAGCAGAACAAAAAAGAGAAATAAATATCCCATAGCTTAAACCACTAGCACATTTAACAATGATAAAAGTAGGTTCTTTTTTTGTGATTATTCCTTCGATGCCGACAACCATGCTATATCCTTTTCTTCATAATCTAATTTTTTATGTATTTCTATACTTTCTTGGTTGTTTTGTATGACTTTTTTAATACCTATAAATTTAGCACTTTCATTAATAAATGAAGAGTAAAAAATATCTTCTTTAGGCTCTAGAAGTGAAAATTTGATCTCATTCATATCAGTCCATTTGCCACTTTTATTTATAAAAGTTGCTTCAAAAAGCATTTTTTGTAAATTGATTAATTCTAATTGTAAAGATTTTTTGCGTTCAAGAAGTTCTTTTTCTTCATTTTGTAGTTTATTTAATTCAAGATTTTGTAAAGAGAAATCTTTTAGAGCTTTTTCGTATTGTACAGGAACATTTTGACCTTGATTTTTAAGTTCTGCTATCTTTTTTTCAACGCTTAAAATTCCATTTTTGCTTGATAAAATGTATTGTCTTATTTTATTTATTTTATGATTTAACTTAGAAATTTGCTCTCCTAAAATCGCAAATTCTTCATCATAATTTTTATCAAGAGTTTTAATTTTGGCATGAAATTTATTGTTATCCCCGTTGATGCGTTCTATTGTAGTGTTTTCAAAAAACACACAAGAATTATTACTTTCTAAATTTTCTATATAGATTTTATCAGCTTGTATATTTCCACCTAAACTTTTTTTAATTCTCACTTCTTTGGCTTTGATTGTTCCCCCTTCGAGCAAATCTATATTTAAAATTTCGGCTTCTGCAAATCCTCTATGAGTTTTTATATAGGCTTGTTTGGCTTGAATTTTGGCTTTAGAGTGTGTAGTGCCTTCAATTTTCATTTTAGTGGCATTAAGTTGAGTGTTGCTTCCTATGCTTCCGACTACATTTAATTCTTCACATTCTATCCCAACGCCAGAATTTACAGCATCTTTTACTTCTGAAAGAAATTTTATATTGATTTTGACATTTTTGTCTAGTCCAGCTCTTATAATCCCTATATTTTTAAAATCTACCCCATTAAAATCTAGTTCATTGGCGATATCAAATTTTTCACCATCTTGTACTACATAACCTTTTTTTAAAGCTATATATTCTGTGTATTCATCTTGCTCTACTTGTTTAAAAGCCGAAGAACAAGAAAAATTAACTTTATTTTCATTTGCGGCTAAAACTTTTAAGGTGTGTAAATTTAAGTCTTTTCCTTCTTTACCTTGTTTAAATTTGGTGTGTTTTAAAACAACTTCATTTTCATCAACAGCAATAATACCTGAGCGTTTTTCATCGATAGTGTAGTTTTTGGTTTTTTCTTTATAAGTTAAGATCAGAGATTCGTCTTGACTTTCTATAGGATCAATACCTTGTGCAACGGTGATTTGTATAGTTTTATTTAAAGGGGTATTTTTATGTTGGTTGCAAAAAGACATTAAATTTTTCTTAAAATCAAAAATGCGGATACCTATCAAAAATTTAAGTTTCAACATCTTTTTATAAATATTTTGCAAAAGTTCTAGTGCTAGTTTTTCATGAAAGTCTAAATTTGCAAAATCAATTTGAGCAACTATTTTGGTTAAATTTTTATTCGCAACTAGTTTGACTGCTTGAGATGCTTTGCTTTGGTTTATACCATGGAAAATTTCTATTTTGTATTCTTGCTTGATTTGAAGATCATTTTTTAAAAAAATTTCATCTTTATCAAAAAGAGTTAATTCTTTTTCAGAGATTTTTTCCCATTCTAAATCTCCAAAACGATATTGTGTAGAAAATGCCAATAAATTAAAATCAAGCTCATTTAAGTTAAGGTTTGTTCGTGAAGCTACACTTAAAAGCTCTCGAGCTGGATTTTCTGTATAGGCAATAATTTTTTCATCCAAAGCCAAAACTTTCCCCTTGTAAAAAATTAAGAATGTAATTATAGTCAATTTTTAATCAATTTTAGTTAAAATAGTTCTCTTTATATTTTGAAATCTATGAAAAATTTAATGAAGAGTTTAGTATTTAAAAATTTTATTATCAATGCTTTAGGAATTTTATTTTCAAGAATTTTAGGGCTTGCTAGAGATGTTTTAATAGCGCTTTTTTTAGGAGCAGGGCTTTATAGTGATATTTTTTTTGTGGCTTTAAAAATGCCTGCTTTTTTTAGAAGAATTTTTGCAGAAGGGGCTTTTGGACAAAGCTTTTTGCCTAATTTTGTAAAAGCGAAAAAAAAGGGAGCTTTTTGCGTTAGTGTAATGATGCAATTTAGCCTTATAGTTTTTTTATTTTGTCTTTTGGTAAGTTTTTTCTCTTCTTTTTTTACCAAGCTTTTTGCTTTTGGATTTAACGCAGATACTATAGCTTTAGCAGCTCCTTTAGTGGCGATTAATTTTTGGTATTTGTTTTTTATTTTTTTAGTTACTTTTTTAGGAGCTATTTTAAATTATAGACAAAAATTTTTCATTACCTCTTTTTCTGCGGCATTATTCAACTTAAGTATTGTTATAGCTGCTTTTTTTGTGGATAAAAATGCACCGCAAAATACACTTTATTATTTTTCTTATGCAACGGTTTTAAGTGGGGTGGCACAGCTTATTTTACATTTGCTTGTTTTAAAAAACAATCCTGTAATCCGTGCTATGGCTTTAAGTATAAAATTTAAAAAAGCCAAGGCGAAATTACAAGGTTTTTATGGCAATTTTTTTCATGGAGTTTTAGGTTCTTCTGCGACTCAATTTAGCTCATTGCTTGATACAACTATAGCTAGTTTTTTAATGAGCGGGAGTATTTCTTATCTTTATTATGCAAATCGTGTCTTCCAACTCCCCCTTGCACTTTTTGCTATCGCTCTAACTCAAGTTTCTTTTCCAAAAATTTTAAAACATTTAAAAAGTGGTCAAGAAAATTTAGCCTTAAAATTTATGCAAAGAGCATTAGCGCTTTTAAGCATTTTGCTTATTGCTTCTAGTATTGTAGGTTCTGTGTTTGCTTTGGAAATTTCAAAGCTTTTATTTGAAAGAGGAAATTTCACTCACGAAGATAGTGTGATTACGGCTTATGTTTTGATTGCTTATCTTATAGGGCTTTTACCTTTTGGTTTACAAAAGCTTTTTTCTTTGTGGCTTTATGCAAAATTTAAACAAAAAATAGCAGCTTGTATCGCGTTAAAATCTTTAATTATCAGTGCTTTATGTTCTATGGCTTTTATATTTTTGATTAAAGATGAAAGTTTAAAGGTTATTGCAGTAGCACTTTCAAGCTCTATTAGTGCTTTTTATTTGCTTGGAGCTAATATCAAAGAATTTGGTTTTAAGAAATTTTTTGCTTTAATATCTATTAAAATTTGCTTATTAGTTATAGTTGCTTTGATTGTTTTTACGATCTTGCTTATTTTGATTAAACCTTATATTTTAAGTTTTTTTATAGGAATTTTTACAAGTTTTAAAGGAGTTTTTTAATGAGATTATTAGACAGTGTAACAAAAGAGAAAATAAAACTTGATAAAAAAGATATTAGTATTTACTTATGCGGGCCTACGGTTTATGATGATGCACATTTAGGACATGCAAGAAGTGGTGTTTGTTTTGATCTTTTGCGTAGGGTTTTACTTGCTCAGGGCAATAGGGTAAAATTTGCTAGAAATTATACAGATATTGATGATAAGATTTTGAAAAAAATGGCTCAAAGTGGTCAAACTTTAGAGGAAATTACGGAATTTTATATCAAAAGTTATGAAGAGGATATGAGGGTTTTAAATGTATTAGATCCTGATTTTAAACCTCGTGCAACGCATTATATAACAGCTATGCTTGATTTGATTAAAAAGCTTGCTAAGGATGGGTTTGTTTATACTCTAGAAGATGGAATTTATTTTGATACAAGTAAAGATGAAAAATATTTAAGCCTATCAAATCGCAATTTAGAAGAAAACATCTCTCGTCTAAGTAATGAAGTGCAAAAAAGAAATGAAAGCGATTTTGTGCTTTGGAAATTTGATGAAAATTTTTACGAAAGTGAATTTGGCAAAGGGCGTCCAGGTTGGCATACTGAATGTGTTGCTATGATTGATTCTATTTTTGAAAATACTCTTGATATACATGCTGGAGGGATAGATTTGCTTTTTCCTCATCATGAAAATGAAGCTGCGCAATGTCGTTGTGGATGTAAGAGAAAATTAGCAAATGTTTGGCTTCACAATGGTTTTGTAAAAATTGATGGCGAAAAAATGAGTAAAAGTTTAAATAATAGTTTTTTTATAAAAGATGCTTTAAAAGAATTTATGGGCGAGGCTTTAAGATTTTATCTTTTGAGTTCTCATTATAGATCTCATTTTAATTATTCTTTATCGGATTTAGAAAATGCTAAAAAACGTTTAGATAAATTTTATCGCCTTAAAAAAAGATTAGATTTAGGTGAAATTTCTGATTTTGATGTTTTAAATGATATTGAAATAAAAAGTGAAATTGCTAAGCAAATTTTAGAGATTTTAAATGATGATTTAAATATTTCTAAAGCCTTAGCTCTTTTGGATGATTTTATAAGTAATGCAAATTTAGAGTTGGATAAAGAAAGCAAAAATAAAATTTTAAAACAAAATATCAAAGAAGCTTTAAGTGAGCTAGCTAAAATTTTTGGCTTTGGTTTTATGGATACAACTTTATATTTTCAATGGGGTGTAAGCAAAGAAGAACGAGAAGAAATTGAAAAGTTAATTTTAGAAAGAATTGAGGCTAAGAAAAACAAAGATTTTAACACAGCTGATGCAATAAGGGAACAATTAAGTAGTAAAAAAATCACTCTTTTAGATACTCCAAATGGAACAATTTGGGAGAAAATAAATGCATAATGAGATGAATTTAAAAGAGGTTTTAATACGCTTTAAACCCTTTTATAAAAGATATTGGAAACAATTTGCTATAGCTATTTTTGGTATGATTTTGGCAAGCGGAGGAACTGCTGGAAGTTTTTATGCTTTAGAGCCTATTTTAAATTATATTTTCGTTGAAAAAAATGAAGCTTTACTTTATACAGTGCCTTTTTTGCTAGTATTGATGTATTTTTTTAAAAATCTTGGAACTTATTTGCAAAGTTTTTATGTTTCTTTTATAGGAACAGATATGTTAAGAGTATTGCGTGCTAGGGTCTTAAAAAATATTTTACGCTTGGATATGGATTTTTTTAAACGCTATAGAAGTGGAGAGCTTGTAAGTCGTTGTACTAATGATATTAATGCGCTTCAAAGCATAGTATCAAACATTATTCCTGATTTTTTTAGAGAGCTTTTAACTGCTATAGGACTGCTTTCGGTAGTCTTGTATCAAAGTCCTACTTTGGCTTTTTTTGCTTTAGTGATTTTGCCTTTAGCTATTTTCCCTTTGGTGTGGTTTGCTAAAAAACTTAAAAAATATGCAAGAAATATACAAGAGACAAATTCGGATTTACTTTCTTATTTGGGTGAAATTTTTTCAAATATTGAATTGATCAAAGCTAATGATAATGAAAAAAAAGAAAGTGATAAATTTGCCAAGCATAATGATACTTTATGTAAATTAAACCTAAAATCCGCACGTATTGATGCACTTACAAGTCCTTTAATGGATATGATGGGTTCTGTTGGGGTTGCTGTGGTGATTATTGTAGGGGGTAGAGAGGTTATCAATGGTTCTATGAGTGTGGGAAGTTTTATCAGTTTTGTTTCAGCACTTTTTGCGATATATACTCCTTTAAAGCGTCTTTCGTCTTTATATGGAAAGCTTCAAGGTGCTGTTGCGGCAAGTGAAAGAACTTTTTATTTATTGGATTTAGAACCTCAAATTAAAGGTGGAAGCAAAGAATTAAAAAACATTGAAAAAATTAGCTTTGAAAATGTTGAATTTGCTTATGAAAACCCGTATAAAAGTGTTTTAAAAGGCGTAAATTTTGATTTTGTTAAAGGGCAAATGCTTGCTCTTGTAGGGACAAGTGGGGGTGGTAAATCTTCTATTATTAATCTTTTGATGTATTTTTATGAAAAGCAAAAAGGTAAAATTTTACTCAATCAAGAAGATATTAGCACTTTTACTATAGAAAGCTTACATGCTAAAATAGGACTTGTAACGCAAAATATTTATCTTTTTAATGATAGCTTTGCTGCAAATATTGCTTATAGCGAAGAGTTAGAAGAAGAAAAAGTCGTCCAAGCTTTAAAATTGGCCAATGCCTATGAATTTGTTAAAGAAATGGGCGGGATTTGGGCTGAAGTGAAAGAACATGGTAAGAACTTAAGTGGAGGGCAAAAACAAAGAATAGCAATCGCTAGAGCTTTATACAAAAATCCTGATGTGCTTATTTTTGATGAAGCAACTTCAGCTTTGGATAATGAAAGTGAAAAAGCCATAGTTAAAACTATAGAAAATTTAAAACAAGATAGATTGATTTTAGTGGTTGCACATCGTTTAAGCACTATAGAAAATGCAGATAAAATAGTAGTATTGGATAAGGGCAAGGTATTGGCAATAGGTAAAGATGAAGAGCTTTTACAAACTTGTTCTTTGTATCAAAAATTTAAAAGCAAAGAAAAAACAAAGCCTAGCTTTAGTTAATTTTAGTTAGAATTTCAAAAAGGATTAAAAAATGGCTTATGAAATGATAAAACCTTTACTTTTTAAGTTAAACCCTGAGCATGCACACGCTTTGGTTGAATATAGCTTAAGGACTTTAAGCGCTAGTTTTCCAGGATCTTTAAGTTTTTTAGCGCATAAATATATAGTTGATGATGAGAGTTTAAGGCAAAATTTACTTGGACTTGATTTTAACAATCCTGTGGGTTTAGCAGGAGGCTTTGATAAAAATGCTACCATGATAAGACCTTTGAGTGCTTTAGGATTTGGCTTTTTGGAAGTGGGAACTTTTACCCCAAAACCTCAAGAAGGCAATGAAAAGCCACGCCTATTTAGACTTGTAAAACAAGAAAGTATACAAAATGCTATGGGTTTTAACAACGAAGGTGCTGAAAAGATTGCTTTAAGGCTTGCAAAAACTTATCCTTTTGTTTTGCCTTTAGGGGTAAATATAGGGAAAAATAAAATCACTCCAAATGACAAAGCCTTGGAGGATTATTTTACTTTGTTTAGAGATTTTAAGGATTTGTGTGATTATTTTATCGTTAATATCTCATCTCCTAATACTAAAAATTTAAGAGAGTTGCAAAATGATGATTTTTTAAATACCTTGCTTGAAGAAGCCAAAAAAATCACTTCTAAGCCTATTTTGATAAAAATTGCTCCTGATATGAAAATAGATGATGCTTTAAATTTATGTGAAAATGCCATTAAAAAAGGTGCAGATGGGTTTATATTAGCCAATACCAGTGTTGATTATAGCTTGTTAGATAATAATCGTACTTTTGGTGGTATTAGCGGAAGGCTGATTACGGAAAAAAGTGGTATTTTTTTCAAAGAAGTAGCTAAGATTCTTTTTGGTAAAACCTTGCTTATTGCAAGTGGAGGGATTGATAGTGCTGATATTGCTTATGAGCGTATTAAAAATGGGGCTAATTTGGTGCAAGTTTATACAGCTTTGATTTTTAAAGGTCCTTCTTTGGTAAAAAATATCAATCAAAATCTTATAGAGCTTTTAAGAAAAGATGGTTTTTTACATATTAGTGAAGCTGTTGGGGTAAATTTAAAATGATTGCTTATGAAAAAATTCAATTAAAAAACAAGCTTGAAGTTTATGCTTTGCCTGTAAATAAAAATAGCGATGTGATTAGCGTTGATATTTTTTATAAAGTGGGTTCAAGAAATGAGATCATGGGAAAAAGTGGCATAGCTCATATGCTAGAACATTTAAATTTTAAAAGTACTAAAAATTTAAAAGCTGGCGAATTTGATGAGATTGTTAAGGGTTTTGGTGGTGTGGATAATGCAAGCACAGGTTTTGACTATACTCATTATTATATTAAATGTGCGAAGAAAAATTTAGATAAAGCTTTAGAGCTTTTTGCAGAACTTATGGCGAATTTAAATTTAAAAGATGAAGAATTTCAGCCTGAAAGAGCAGTGGTTTTAGAAGAGCGTAGATGGAGAACAGATAATAACCCTTTGGGATATCTTTATTTTAGACTTTTTAATCACGCATTTATGTATCATCCTTATCATTGGACTCCTATAGGTTTTTTTAAGGATATAGAAAATTGGAGTATTGAGGATATTAAAGAATTTCACAGCATTTACTATCAACCTAAAAATGCGATTTTGCTTGTAAGTGGCGATATAGAAAGTAAAGAAGTTTTTGAGCTTTCAAAAAAACATTTTGAGAAGATTAAAAATACTAAGACTATACCTAAAATTCACACAAAAGAGCCTAAACAAGATGGAGCAAAAAGAATATATTTGCATAAAAACTCAGATACTGAACTATTAGCCCTTGCTTATAAAATTCCAAATTTCAAACACGAAGATATACCTGCTTTAAATGCTTTATCTGAGCTTTTAGGAAGTGGGAAAAGTTCTTTAATGAGTGAAATTTTGATTGATAAATTAAATTTAATCAATGATTATTATGCTTATGTTAATGATTGTATAGATGAAAATTTATTTATTTTTATTTGTAATTGTAACCCCAATGTTAATGCAGAAAAAGTAGAAAAAGAGCTTTTAAAAATCATTGATAAACTTAAAATGGGTAAAATTTCTCAAAAAGATTTGCAAAGAGTAAAAAATAATGTTAAAAGTGATTTTATTTTCTCACTTAACAATGCTAGTGCAGTGGCAAATATTTATGGTTCATATCTAGCAAGAGGAGATATCAATCCTTTGTTAGATTATGAGAAAGATATACAAAATTTGGAATTAAAAGATTTGATTTCTTGTGCTAAAAAATATTTTATTCAAGAAAATTCAACTACGGTAATTCTAAGAAAGGATTCAAATGGATAAAAATATTATTATTGGGGCGATGACTGCTCTTATTACACCATTTAAAAATGGAAAAGTTGATGAGCAAAGTTATGCAAGATTGATTAAAAGACAAATAGAAAATGGCATCGATGCAGTAGTTCCAGTAGGAACAACAGGAGAAAGTGCAACTTTAACTCATGAAGAACATAGAACTTGTATAGAGATAGCCGTTGAGACTTGTAAAGGAACTAAGGTTAAGGTTTTAGCAGGTGCGGGAAGTAATGCAACTCATGAGGCAGTGGATTTAGCTAAATTTGCTAAAGAACATGGTGCTGATGGGATTTTAAGTGTGGCGCCATATTATAATAAACCTACGCAACAAGGACTTTACGAGCATTATAAGGCTATTGCACAAAGTGTAGATATTCCTGTGCTTTTATATAATGTTCCAGGAAGAACAGGTTGTGAAATTTCAACAGATACTATTATCAAGCTTTTTAGAGATTGTGAAAATATTTATGGAGTAAAAGAAGCGAGTGGAAATATCGATAAGTGTGTGGATTTGCTTGCGCATGAACCTAGAATGATGCTTATTTCGGGAGAAGATGCGATCAATTATCCTATACTTTCAAATGGTGGAAAGGGAGTGATTTCAGTAACTTCAAATTTATTACCCGATATGATTAGCGCTTTAACTCATTTTGCTTTAGATGAAAATTATAAAGAAGCTAAAAAAATCAATGATGAGCTTTATAATATCAATAAAATTTTATTTTGTGAAAGTAATCCTATTCCTATTAAAACGGCTATGTATATAGCTGGATTGATAGAAAGTTTGGAGTTTAGACTTCCTCTTTGTCCTCCAAATAAGGAAAATTTTGCTAAAATTGAAGAAGTGATGAAAAAATATAAGATCAAAGGATTTTAATGAATACAGAATTTCAAGGAAAAACTTTAGTAATCAGCGGTGGAACTCGCGGGATAGGCAAAGCTATAGTTTATGAATTTGCTAAAGTGGGTGCAAATATAGCTTTTACTTATAATTCTAATGCGCAAATTGCTGATGAAATGGTGCAAGATTTGGAGAAAAATTATAAAATCAAAGCTAGAGCTTATGAATTTAATATCTTAGAACCTGAAACCTATAAAGAACTTTTTGAAAAAATTGATGTGGATTTTAATAGAGTGGATTATTTTATCTCAAATGCTATCATTTCAGGACGTGCGGTTGTAGGTGGTTATACTAAATTTATGAAGTTAAAACCAAAGGGAATTAATAACATTTTTACCGCCACAGTAAATGCTTTTGTGGTAGGAGCTCAAGAATCAGCTAAAAGGATGGAAAAAGTAGGGGGTGGAAGCATTATTTCTATTTCATCTACAGGAAATTTAGTGTATATAGAAAATTATTCAGGTCATGGTACAGCAAAAGCTGCTGTAGAAGCTATGGCAAGATATGCAGCTACTGAACTTGGAGAAAAAAATATCCGTGTAAATGTCGTAAGTGGTGGGCCTATTGAAACCGATGCTTTAAGAGCTTTTACAAATTATGAAGAAGTAAAACAGGCTACTATAAATTTAAGCCCTTTAAATCGCATGGGGCAGCCTGAAGATTTGGCTGGAGCATGTCTTTTTCTTTGTTCAAGTAAGGCAAGTTGGGTGACAGGACATACTTTCATCGTTGATGGTGGTACAACTTTTAAATAAAAATTAAGAAAAATCAATGGATTTTTCTTAAAAATATTTTTCAATCAAGCTTTAATTTCCACCCTAAAAAAACGCTTAATAATGCAAGTAAAAAAATAAAATTTAAAATCCAATTACCAAAACCTATAAAACCTATAGACAATACACTATAAAAAAATCCTCCCACAGCTGAATAAATACAAATGGTACTTAAAGATCCATTTTCTGCCATTTTTTTACATGGGCAGATTTTATAAAATTTTTTATCGTTAAATTGATTTTTCTTTTTATTTCCCAAAAATAAACCAAAAAGAGCAAAAAGATTTAAAAAAATAAAAGCATATAATAAAATTTGATCTAATTCCATTTTAATATACCTTAAAAGTATCTAAGCCAAGAGGGTAAATGGGCTTGTTCTTTTTTTAAAGTAGTCTCTTGTCCATGTCCTGGTAAAAGTTTAAAATCTTCTTTGTAAGTCATAACTTTTTCTAAGCTTTGTTTCATTAAATTTGCATCTGAATAAGGAAAATCCCATCTTCCTATGCTTCTATAAAATAAAAAATCTCCACTAAATATGATATTTTTACCTACAATTTCTATCATAGTGCAACCTGGCGTATGTCCTGGTAAAAAGTGAAATTTAAAATCAAATCCGCCTATAGAAATGATATTTTCATCATCAATCAAATAATCCGCTTTGCTAGATATAAAACCTTGATTAAAAGGATCTTCAAGCATAAAAGCATCATTTTTATGAATATAAATAGGGATTTGATAGGCTTGTTTTACTTTTTCATTATCCCAAACATGATCGTAATGTCCGTGAGTATTTAAAATCGCTAAAGGATTTTTTACATGTTTTTTGATGAAATTTAGTGCATCAAAACCAGGATCAATGATAATTTCTCCATGCTCACCAAATAAAATATAACAATTTGTCTCATAAGCTCCACAAGCTTGTTTGATAATTTGCATTTTTTGCCTCTTTAATGAAAAATTTGCCTTAAATAAATATAATTATACATTAAATTTTTAAAAGGCAAGCTTTATGGATTGGCAAAAGATAACAGAAAAAATGTGTGATTTTATACAAGAAAAAGTGAAAAATTCTCAAAGTCAAGGTGTGGTTTTGGGGCTTAGTGGCGGGATTGATTCTGCTTTAGTAGCAACGCTTTGCAAAATAGCTTTAAAAGAGAATGTTTTTGCTCTTTTAATGCCAACTCAAATTTCAAATAAAGCCAATCTCGAAGATGCTTTAAGGCTTTGTGCGGATTTAAATCTTGAATATAAAATCATAGAAATTCAAAGCATTTTAGATGCTTTTATAAAGCAAAGTGAAAATACTACTCTAGTATCGTTAGGAAATTTTGCAGCTCGCATTAGAATGAGTTTGCTTTATGATTATTCTGCTTTGAAAAATTCTTTAGTCATAGGCACTTCTAATAAAAGCGAATTACTTTTGGGTTATGGTACGATTTATGGGGATTTAGCTTGTGCTTTTAATCCTATAGGATCGCTTTATAAAAGTGAAATTTATGCCTTAGCAAAATACCTTAATTTGCATGAAAATTTTATCAAAAAAGCTCCAAGTGCGGATCTTTGGGAAAATCAAAGCGATGAGGGGGATTTAGGTTTTTCTTATGCAAAAATCGATGAAGGTTTAAAAGCCTTAGAAACTAATGACGAAAAACTTTTAAGAACGCTTGATCCTTCTTTGATTGCTATGTTAAAAAATCGCATGCAAAAAAATGCTTTTAAGGGAAAAATGCCTGAAATTTTGGAAATTTAAACAATGAGTGAAGAAAAAAATTATGAACTTTGGCTTGATAATTATTTTTTTAAGCCTAATTTTTGGCAAAAATGTCTTGCTTTTGTACTTTTACCTTTAAGTGTGCTTTATGCTTTTTTTGCGATTTTAAATACTTTTTTTCGTAAAAAAATAGTTTTTAAAAAGCCTGTTATTAGCGTTGGTAATTTAAGTTTTGGAGGTAATGGAAAAACCCCGCTTTGCAAAGCTATAGCAAGGGAATTTGATGACGTTTTTATAGTGCTTAGGGGCTATAAAAGAAAATCTAAAGGTTTGTTTGTTGTTAAAAATCAAAATGAAATTTTATGCACCTTAGCACAAAGTGGCGATGAAGCTATGGAGTATGCTTTTGAAGAAAATATCAAAGGTGTGATTGTAAGTGAAGATAGAGTAAAAGGTATTGAAAAAGCTTTTGAGTTGGGAGCTAAAATCGTTATACTTGATGATGCTTTTTCTAAATTTCATATTAAAAAATTTGATATTTTGCTTGAAAGTAAAATCAAACCTTATTTTAATTTTACCTTACCAAGTGGAGCTTATCGTTTGCCAAAATTTTATGAAAAAAGGGCTGATTTTATTGCATTAGAAGGTAGGGATTTTGTGCGTTATTCTTTTGTAAAAGAAAATCCAAAGGCTGTTTTGGTAACTGCTATTGCTAAACCTTTTAGATTGTATGAGCATTTTATCAAAGCAAGGGCTTGTTATTTTTTTAAAGATCATTATGAGTTTAAAAAAGAAGAATTAGAAAATTTGCTAAAAAAACATAATTGCGATACACTAATGCTTACTTTTAAGGATTTTGTTAAAGTTAAAGATTTTGGTTTTAAATGTCAAATTATAGAGTTAAATATAGATTTAAAAGATACACTAAAAGAACAAATTAGAACTTATATTAAGGAGTTTGAGCAATGAAATTGGTCGAGAGTAGAAATGTAAATAATGTATCAAGCTTTAAGGAAGCTTTGATTAACCCAAACGCTCCAGAAGGAGGACTTTATTCGCCTTTAAATTTACCTATTTTTGAAGGAGAAAAATATGCCAATTTATCTTATAAAGATTTTGCTTTAAAGCTTATAGAAAGTTTTGGTTTTGGCGAAGAAGAGCTTTTTAAAAAGGCTTTGAAAAGTTATGAAAGCTTTGATGATAAAAATACACCTATTTCTTTGCAAAAAATCTCTGAAAAAACCTATATTAACGAGCTTTGGCATGGGCCTACAAGAGCTTTTAAAGATATGGCTTTACAGCCTTTTGGCGTGCTTTTAAGCGAATTTTCAAAGGATAAAAATATTTTAATTATCTGTGCTACAAGTGGCGATACGGGACCTGCAACTTTAAAAAGTTTTGAAAATGCAGAAAATGTTAAAGTAGTTTGTATGTATCCAAAAGGTGGTACAAGTGGAGTTCAAGAGTTGCAAATGCGAGCTTTAGATAAGGATAATTTGAAAGTTTTTGCCATAGATGAGGATTTTGATGCAGCGCAGCACACTTTAAAAGAATTGCTTTTTTCAAAAGATTTTCAAAATGAAATTAAAGCTTTAAATTATGAGCTTTGCGCAGCAAATTCTGTAAATTTTGGACGTATTTTATTTCAGATTATTTATCATTATTATGCGAGTTTAAAACTTTTTAATGAGTTTTTAGAAGAAGTGCAAATCATCGTTCCAAGTGGAAATTTTGGCAATGCTTTAGGAGCTTTTTATGCTAAAAAAATGGGAGCTAAAATTTCAAAAATCAAAATCGCTTCAAATGCGAATAATATTTTGAGTGAATTTTTTAATCAGGGCGTTTATGATTTGCGTGAAAAAAGTCTTAAGAAGACTATTTCTCCAGCTATGGATATACTTGTTTCATCTAATATCGAAAGACTCTTATTTGCGAAATTTAAAGATAAAAGAACTAAAGAACTGATGAATTTGTTAAAAAATGAGAGATATTTTAAACTTGAAAAAGAAGAATTACAAAGTTTGCAAGAAGATTTTGAGGCGGATTTTTGCACCGATGAAGAATGTATGCAATTTATCAAACAAAGTAAGATTTTAATCGATCCACACACCGCAACTTGTTTTAAAATGCTTGATCCTTTAAAACCTAGCATTATTACCTCTACAGCAGAATGGACAAAATTTACTCCAAGTATGATAAAAGCTTTATATGATAGGGATTCTAAGAATGAAAAAGAAGATTTAAAATTTATAGCTAAAGAGTTTAATGTCCAAGTTAAAGATGAAATTTTGGCTTTATTTGACTTGAAAAATAGCGATGAAAAGGTATTTGAAGCCAAAAATATAAAAAAAGAAATTTTAGATTGGATGCAAAAATGATTATTATTCCTGCAAGATTAAAATCAAGTCGTTTTCATGAGAAAATTTTATGTGATATAGGTGGAGTGCCTATGTTTGTGGCTACTGCAAGAAGGGTAAGTAGTGTGGATGAAGTTTGTATAGCTTTAGACGATGAAAAGGTTTTAAGTATCACTAAAGAATATGGTCTAAATGCGGTTTTAACAAGCAAAGATCATGAAAGTGGTACGGATAGGATTAATGAAGCTTGTAAGAAACTATCTTTAAAAGATGATGAGATTATTATTAATGTCCAAGCTGATGAGCCTTTTATAGAATGTGAAAATTTATTAAAATTTAAAAAATTTGCAAGTTCTTGCTTGGATAAAAAAGCTTTTATGGCGAGTTGTTATAAAAAAATTACTCAAGAAGAAGCTATGGATCCTAATCTGGTTAAAGTGCTTTGCGATAAAGAAGGGTATGCCTTGTATTTTTCAAGAGTTAAAATCCCTTATGAAAGAGAAAATTACGAGGAAAGTTTTAAAGGGCATTTAGGCATTTACGCTTATAGTGTCAAAGCTTTAAGGGAGTTTTGTTCTTTATCAAGTTCTGCACTTGAAAGAGCGGAAAAGTTAGAGCAGTTAAGAGCTATAGAAAATGGTAAAAAAATCAAAATGCTTGAAATTTCAACAACAAGCATGGGGATTGATACTAAAGAAGACTATGAAAGGGCTTTAAAAATTTATTTAGAAAAATAACTCCACCCCAAAACGGAACAGATCTTGCTTATATTATTTTAATATATTTAGGTTGAAGGCAAAAAAATCTAAATCAAGGAATTAATATGAGTATCTTTTAGCATCAATGATAACTCAAACTATAATTCTATACTTTCACAAGCAAAAGCTAATAAAGAAAGTAAAGAAAATTCTAAAATAAGTTTTGCTAATGCTTTTTTAAAACAAAATGCTAGTAAATTAAATGAAATTCAAAATGCAAATTCACAAACCCTAGCAAGAAGTGAAGTATTAAATTCTACTAATACAACAAATACTAGCAATAACACTAATTTTAGTATAAGTAGTAAGACAAATTCTCCTAACTATGATATATCAAGTGAATTTAAAAACTCTATTTATACTCTAAAATACAAACAAGCAGATATAAGTAATACTTCTACTAATACAGCCTATGGTTATAGTGTAGATAAAGATGGCTATATGGGAAGTGATTTTAACAAAGCTGCAGGACTTCCTGAAGATTTTAAGATACATAAATCTACTTTGGATGAGATATATAACTTTAATGAAGCACAATATCAAGA
>NZ_MJXL01000058.1:0-1760 GCF_001762785.1 Campylobacter sp. BCW_6463 | reverse complement strand
GTATTTTGATTAGCACCTATTTCTATATCTTTGTTTTCTCCTACATATTCATGAGAGTTTTTAGCCACTCTTACTTTATTATCTACTCCTACATTTAAGGTATTGCTTAATCCTACTATGGTATCTTTAGATAAGCCTACATTAGTTAAGTATTCTCCTCCTATATTGACATTTTTAGCTAAGTCTATGATTTGAGTATGAATCTTTTTAATCCTTTCATTATAAATTCCATCCACTATAGAATCTTTATCATTTAAGATTCTTTGAGTGAAATTATGCTGGACTAATTCATCATAATCCTTTTGGGCTTTTAAATAAATTTGTTCTTTATCTTTTATATTTGAGAGGGTAAGTTCATTATAACCTTCTTCATTAACACCTATGGTTTTAGAAGAAAGAGAAGTTTGGTGATCATTAAAAGGAAGATTTACTAAACTTGGATTAGTCCCATTATACAAACTTCCACTTACATAAGGCTTATCTATATCATCATCTAAAAAAGAAATAATCACTTCATCTCCAATTCTTGGAGTATGATAAAAACCTGAATGATTACTTGCTATACTAGAAGCTACTCTTAAAAAAGGAGTGTGATGATATAAACTTTCTTTTTCATCTAATTCTTCTTGATTGGCATAAAGATTAATCCTTACCTTAACCCTTCCATGCTCATCAGTATAAATAGTATTCCTCTCACTTTCTATATCCTTACTCTCTCCTATAACAATACCTTGAGTGCTATTAGGAGCTTTAGGTTTAGCTTTAAAACTTGGAGTAAAGATAATATTCTTTTTTAATAAAGTTAAAGTATTAGAATAAGATTTACTTAAATTTAAATCTTTTAAATTTAAATGATCATTCGTATTAATAGAATTAGCTAAGATGGCATCATCAATTAAGATTTGAGTATTAGCAATAATAATAAAGTCTTTAAGCAAAGAAGCTTTATCTTGTTTTTCTTCATCTTGATTTTTTATTTCTTCTTGATGATTAAACTCCTTATAATTTAAAGTGATAAAATCTCCTAAGCTAAGATGATAAATATTACTTTTTGCTAGTAAGCTTTCATTTAATACTAAGGCTCTTTTTTCTTTAAGAGAAGGCTTAGTCTTTAAATCAATGCTTTTTGTAAAAGAATATTCACTCTCATAAAAATGTTCATTATAATAAGCTTTGTTATTAAGTTCTTGTTCATAAGGAACTTTATTAGAGTGTAAGGATAAAAGATTTAAAGGAGTATTGGCATTAATACTAGAATGCGTAAAAGAATTAGTTCTTAAGCTTTGTTCTTTATAAATAGAAGAAATACAAGCTTGATTTAAAATATTATTAATATTAGGATTATACTCAATTTCTTTATTTTTTACATTTTTATACACATCACAAAAATAAATAGTGTTCTCATCTTCATAAAAAAAGATTCCATTATTATGGCTTAATCTTGTAATAAAGTCTAAATCACTTTCATTGTATTGAGAGATGAGTTCTTGTTTTTCATAATTAAAATGTATATTAGAATAATCAATTTCTTTATGTAAGATATCTTGATAAAAACCAAGGGTTTGTTTAATCACTTCTATAATATTAGTATGAGTATAAATACGATTGGCTTTATTTAAAGAAAGTCTTATCAAGACTGATTGAAGCTTAAAAGAAAAAAAATGCTTGTATTTTATTTGCTTAGTATTTGAAGCGCTATCATTAATATTTAAAGCACTTTCATGATTAATACCTAGATATTTTATATAAGTGATAATTCC
>NZ_MJXL01000057.1:0-2953 GCF_001762785.1 Campylobacter sp. BCW_6463 | reverse complement strand
TGAACTTACCCTCTCAAATATAAAAGATAAAGAACAAATTTATTTAAAAGCCCAAAAGGATTATGATGAATTAGTCCAGCATAATTTCACTCAAAGAATCTTAAATGATAAAGATTCTATAGTGGATGGAATTTATAATGAAAGGATTAAAAAGATTCATACTCAAATCATAGACTTAGCTAAAAATGTCAATATAGGAGGAGAATACTTAACTAATGTAGGCTTATCTAAAGATACCATAGTAGGATTAAGCAATACCTTAAATGTAGGAGTAGATAATAAAGTAAGAGTGGCTAAAAACTCTCATGAATATGTAGGAGAAAACAAAGATATAGAAATAGGTGCTAATCAAAATACTATTATCCATAAAGATGAGATAAGAAATGTGAAGGGGAATAAAAAGGAAGTGGTTGAGGGGCATTATGATATTAATGTCAGTGATAAAATGCAAGTGTTAAGCGAGAAAGAGATGGATTATAAAAGCAAAGATAATATTCTTTTTACAAGTAATGAATCCATAGGATTTGAAAGTGATAAAAATACAAGCATGGTAGCTGATAATATCACAACTTATGCAAAAACTATTCATGAGTTAAAAGCCGATAGCGAGGCGACTATACAGGTAGGAGAAACAATTATTAATGCAAAACCTGATTGTGTTATCATTAAAGCAGGTGGAGTTGAAGTAACTATAGACTCTAATGGACTTGTGGTTAAAGGTGGAGAGCTTAAAGCAGAGTAATAAAGGATAAACAATGAATAAACCCTTCTACAAACTTAAAAGATTTTATATACCTTGTGGTGTGCTTATAGCTTTGATTATTTTTATAAGCTTAGCTTATCATTTTTTACAACAACCTTTAGAGCTTATCTTTTGGGATAGATATGATATATCAAAATTATCTATTAATAACGAAAAGAAAAATTTTAAAACAATGAAAACTGTGAATTACTCCTACTTTCGCTAACGCTTAGAAGTAGGAGGTTCCTAACTAAAGCCAAGTATTCTTAGCTAGCTCGAAAGGCTTCTTGTTTATAGCTTACACCTAAATTTTCATATAAAATATTAAAACTTATACAAAAATCTTTCATAAATTGTTTCAGAAGTTAAAGAGTTTGTTTGGTAAATTACATTAAGGGTTTAAGCCGCAGGCTGACCCCCTACGGCTAAATTGTGAAACCCCTGAAAGGAGGTACATAAAACTCATTCTAGTGGTTATTATACTGCTTTGTTTATTTATAGTCAAGGCATATTAACCAAGCTCAATTTTTGGGGCAACTGGAGTGGGTTACTTGCGGTATCAAACAAACTTTTAACTAAGCTTCTCTCCTTCTATTGAATTTCTATATTTTTTTATATTTTCAATATTTGCACCAAATAAAAATGAAGGTGCAAAAAACAAAGTGCTAAAGAATAACAAGTAAAATCTTTTCATGGACTGTTTTAAGAAGTTAAAGAGTTTGTTTTTGGTATAATTGCATAAGGGTTAATGCCAAAGGGGCGGCAACCCCTTTAGCATTCAATCACGCCCAAAAAGGAGGTGATACAGAATGTTAAACAAAATTATAGTAATAATTATACTACTTTGTATAATTATAGTCAAGTGTTATTAACACTTGTTTTTCCCTTTTTTAAAGGGGGCTATAATTTTCCCTTTGGCTTACCAAACAAACTTTTAACTAAGCTTCTCTCCTTCTATTGAATTTCTATATTTGAAAAATTTTATTTTTTTAAAAAGTATATGTTTTTTGTATTATTAATTTTTCAAGTATATTCTTTTGGTTATTTTAACTATAAATCACAGTCCTCTTGAGTTTCTTGAAAATAAAGAAAATAGAGAAAAACTCATAAAAACCCTAATAATACACTTAAATTCTTATTTAGAGGCTGAAAGTAATCTACAAAAAATCAAGATTTTAGTCAAAATATATCAAAATTTACAAAAATGTAGCCGAACTCCTGATCTTATTGACATAGAAGAACTTGAATTTAACAAAGAAGACATTTTCGAAGAATTATTTTATGCTTTAGGCGGTTTAGGAGGTATGTATTCCGTAGAAATAATACAATCAAGAATTGCAAATTTCATCAAAATACTTGGCGGAGAACCTAAACTTTTATTAGAAAGATTCACAGCATAGACTTCAAAAAGAAGTCTATGCAAATACTCAATTTTAGAAAAATTAATTATTCAATAACGCAGCTTTTATTGTATCATTTGTTGCTTTGGCATATATAGTGGTAGTATTTAGATTTGCATGTCTTAGAATTTTTTGTATGACCACAAGGTTTGTTCCTTTGGCTGTTAATCTCATGGCTAAAGTGTGTCTAAGCAAATGAAGTCCTTTTTTGCTGATCAAAGCTTTAGCGTAAATATTATTTACAATCAAAAAAGCATTGCTTCTATTTAAATGTTTTCCTATGCTAGTTTGCATTATGTAATCATGATCTTGGATATTTTCTTTAAAATATTCAAGCTCATCATCTACTTCTTTTTTAATAAATGCAAATTGTTCTTTACCACCCTTGCCTATTATGGATATTTTTAATATTTCATCATCAACCTCTTCAAAATCACAAAGTTTTACATTTAAAGCTTCAGAAATTCTAAGTCCTCCATAAAGCATAAGTTTTATCAGTAAAGAGTTTCTAAAACTATTATAAACTTCTTTTTTTGCTTTTTCTTTCTCTAAAACATTATTTAGCCTTATAATTTCATTTTCATTAAGATAATTTAATTTTTCTTCTGATTTTTCTGTTCTAAATCTAATTTTCTTCATATCAAAGGAAAAAATAAACAAATCATCATTATTATCGCTTATAAAAAAAGCTAGTTAATACTCTCAAATAAGTTATTTTTGTTTTTTTGATAGTTTATTGCCATTTTTTGAATTATTTTCTAAATAATTAAGAAAATTGACTAAAAAAGTCGTTTTTATATCGTTTATTTGC
>NZ_MJXL01000056.1:0-109321 GCF_001762785.1 Campylobacter sp. BCW_6463 | reverse complement strand
TTTTAAGATACATAAATCTACTTTGGATGAGATATATAACTTTAATGAAGCACAATATCAAGATATAAGAGAACAGCTAGGAATTTCTCGCTATTTTACCAATATCGATATGGCTGATACCATAAAACAATATTATAATCAATTTAATCAAATTGTTAATCATACTTTTAATGATACCAATAAAACAAGTTTCACTGAAGCAGATATAAATTCTATGCCTAAGGGTTATGCTATAAATGGTGGATTTTAATGATCCAAGCAATAGAATGAATATCACTCACCTAAGAGATTTTTCAAATTCTTCTATTACAAATATTTATCAAACCCCTGAACAAATGAAAGAAGCTGAAAGTTTATATATACAATCAGGATCTTTAATAGATGGCATAAATGGACATAGTTTTGGTTTATCTTTGGAAGAAATCAAAAATGTTTCTAAAGGTGAAGATTGGCAATTTAATCCTGATATGTCAGTTTATCCAAAAAATGAAGATGGAAGTTATTCTAAAGAAGCTTTGTTTATGAGTTTTTTAAAATCATATGGTAGCGGACAACCCGTTGAGAGTTCAGAAACTACACTTAACCCAAAAGTAGAAGCTTACAATAGGGCTATGGCTAAAGAAAGTTTTAATGGTGATAGCATTGCTTTAAATGACATCATGACAGGCAAAGTGGATTTTGCGGTTTATTAAAAGGTTATGCACAAGATGGCTGGCTTGATGCAGATATATATGCAATGGAAAAAGGAGTTGCTTGGCAAAATACAAGCATAGGTTATGGTGGAGCTTGGTTTGATAATCAGTTTAATCAAGCAAAAGCTAATGGCTGGAAAGCAAGTAACCAAAGTATAGACTCTTATGTTAATTCTATAATGGATAGATTAAATAATCTTATAGGGCAGACTAGGGTTTAAAGGTTTTAATTTTTTAAGTTTAAAACAAATTGCTAATAACAAAATAAGATAAAATTAGTATAATTTTTTACAAAAAATTTGAAAGGAAATTATGAAAAAAATTATTTTGATTTTTATCTCTTTTTTTGCTTTAAATTTGAGTGCAAAAGATTTGGTTGTAGGAATGGAGCTTGGATATCCGCCTTTTGAAATGAGCGATAAAACAGGCAAAGCAAGTGGAATTAGCGTGGATTTTTTAGAAGCTTTTGCAAAGAAAAACGGCTATAAACTTGTAGTAAAAAATATCGCTTGGGATGGTTTAATACCTGCTTTAAAAACAGCCAAGATAGATCTTATAATGTCTTCTATGACAATTACCGATGAGAGAAAGAAAGTGGTGGATTTTAGCATTCCTTATGCTAAGGCAAATTTGGCTATTTTAACTCCTTTGAACTCTGATATTACAAATATCAAAGATTTAGATAAAAAGGGCAAAGTTTTGGCTTTAAAGCGTGGTTCTACAGGGCATTTATATGCGGTTAAAAATTTAAAAAATGCAACTATTAATTTATTTGATAAAGAAAATGCTGCTATTTTGGAAGTGATTCAAGGCAAGGCTGATGGATTTTTTTATGATCAACTTACGATTTATCGCACTTGGCAAAAACATCAAGATACAACTAGAGCCATTTTGGCACCTTTTCAAGAAAATCCTGAGTTTTGGGGTATAGCAGTGCAAAAAGGTAATGCAGAACTTAAAAAAGAGCTTGATGAATTTATTGCAGAAAGCAAAAAAGATGGGCTTTTTGATTCTTTAGGAGAAAAATATCTTAAAGATGTTAAAGATACTTTTAAAAAGAATAATTTAGAATTCTTTTTCTAAGAAGGATTTTCCTTCTTAGGTTACAAAGCTTTCCACAAGCCTTTGCACTAGCAAATTCCATCCATCCACTAATACAAAAATCAAGAGTTTAAAAGGTAAAGAGATCATAGTAGGAGGTAGCATCATCATACCCATAGCCATTAAAACTGAGCTTACAACCATATCTATGACTAAAAAGGGTAGGTAGATTAAAAATCCTATTTCAAAAGCGGTTTTAAGCTCTGAAATCATAAAAGCAGGAACTAAAACCGTAAGGGGAACATCATCTATGGTTTTGGGATTGGGTAGATTGCGTATGCGATAAAAAAGGGCTAAATCTTTTTCGCGAGTATTTTTAAGCATAAAATCTTTAAAAGGCTTTGCTCCTTTTATAAAAGCCTCTTCATAGCCTATTTTTTCTGCTAAATAAGGTTTTATACCTTCATTATAGGATTTTGTAGCTACAGGTTCCATGATAAAAAAAGTTAAAATTAAAGCCAAGGTTACTAAAATAGTGTTAGGTGGCATACTTTGCGTCCCCATAGCTTGTCGCAAAAATGAAAATACCACAATAAGACGCAAGAAAGAAGTCATAACAAAAACTATACTTGGAGCGAGCGCAAGTATGGTTAAAACAATCACTATATTTAAAGTAGTAACAAGCTGATTAGGCGTATTGGGTGCACTTAAGCTTAAATTTACTGTAGGGATAGTTGCTTCAGCAGCAAATAAGCTCATGCTTAAAAGTAAAAATAATAATATTTTTTTCAAAATTTAAAAACCTTTTTTGTTTTTTATTAAAGAAATTTAAATTTTATCTTTTGATGACTAAAAACTAGTTTAAGGGTATTAGGATTTTAACTTTAAACTGCTAAAATAGTCTTTTAGACTTCTTAATAACAAAGGTAAAAAATGAAAACTTCTATTTTGATTTTAGCGGCAGGATTGGGCACTAGAATGAAATCACAAAAGCCAAAGGTTTTGCAAGAGCTTTGTCAAAAAAGTGTGATTTTACACATTTTAAAAAAGGCTTTTGCTTTAAGTGATGATGTAAGTGTAGTTTTATCGCATCAAAAAGAACGCGTTGAAAAAGAAATTTTAGAACATTTTCCAAAAACACAAATTTTAGAGCAAGACTTGCAAAATTATCCAGGAACTGCAGGAGCTTTAAGGGGGTTTGAGCCTAAAAATGAAAGAGTGTTGATTCTTTGTGGCGATATGCCTTTAGTTGAGCAAACAAGTTTGGAAGCTTTGTTAGGTAATAATGCAAAATTAAATCTAGCAGTTTTTAAAGCAAGAGATCCTAAAAGTTATGGTAGGGTGGTGATAAAAAACGATAGCGTTGAAAAAATTGTTGAATTTAAAGATGCAAATACACAAGAAAAAGAGATAAATACTTGCAATGCTGGGGTTTATGTGATTGAATCGAGACTTTTAAAAGAGCTTTTACCTTTGATTGATAACAATAATGCGGCAAAAGAGTATTATTTAACCGACATTGTAAAACTAGCAAAAGAAAAAGATGTGATGATTAAAGCGGTTTTTGTAGATGAAGATGAATTTATGGGGATTAATGATAAATTTGAACTCAGTATAGCTGAAAATTTCATGCAAGAAAAAATTAAAAAATACTGGATGCAACAGGGTGTGATTTTTCATTTACCGCAAAGCACTTTTATAGGTGCAGATGTTGAATTTGTAGGTGAATGCGAAGTATATGAAAATGTAAGGATAGAGGGTAAAAGTAAGATTATAAACTCTATCATTAAAAGCTCAAGTGTGATAGAAAATTCCATCGTAGAAAATAGCGATGTAGGGCCTTTGGCACATTTGCGTCCAAATTGTGAGTTAAAAAACACTCATATAGGAAATTTTGTAGAATGTAAAAATGCAAAGTTAAATACCGTAAAAGCAGGACATTTGAGCTATTTAGGAGATTGTGAGATAGATAGTGGAACTAATATAGGCTGTGGGACTATTACATGCAATTATGATGGGGTAAAAAAGCATAAAACCATCATAGGAAAAAATGTTTTTGTAGGTTCTGATACGCAATTTATCGCGCCTGTAAAAATCGAAGATGAAGTGATCATAGCAGCAGGAAGCACGGTAGGTATCAATGTAGAAAAAGGTGCTTTGTTTATCAATAGAGCAGAGCATAAGATGATAAAAGATTATTATTACAAAAAATTTCAAAAATGAAAACCATACTTTTGGCTATTAGTGGCAGTATAGCTTTTTATAAATCTTACGAGCTTATTTCTTTGTTTAAAAAAGAAGGCTTTAGGGTAAAAGTTTTGCTTTCTAATGGTTTGTTAAAATTTGCTAGCAAAATGAGTTTTGAAGCCTTGGCTGATGAGATTTTATGCGAGGAAAATGAAAGTTGGCAAAACTCAAACAATCACATAGTTTTTAGCAAGGATGTAGACCTTGTTTTGTTTGCCCCTGCAAGTGTTAATTCTATCAATAAACTTGCTTTTGGTATAGCGGATAATCTTTTTATCCAAACCTTAATCGCAGCAAATAAACCTCTTATCATAGCTCCTGCGGCAAATACAAATATGTTTCATCATTTTAGCACGCAAAATTCTTTAAAGATACTTAAAGAAAATAAAGCTTCGATTATAGAGCCTATTTGTAAAGTTTTAGCTTGTAAAGATGAAGGCGTAGGAGCCTTAGCTGAAGTTAAGGATATTTTTAATATCACCAAAAGAGAGCTTTTAAAAGAAAAGTTTTGGTGTGATAAAAGTGTAGTTATCACAGGTGGTGGCACAAAAGAAAAGATCGATGATGTGCGTTGTGTGAGTAATTTTTCAAGTGGAAAAATGGCAAAAGCCATAGCTGATGCTTTTTATTTTTTAGGAGCTAGGGTAAAACTTTTAAGCTCTGTGGAATTTGATACGCCTTATGAGCTTTGCAAATTTGAAAGTTCTAAGGAACTAAAAGAGCTTTTGGATAAAAATTTAAGTCATGACTTTTTGATTATGACGGCTGCAGTGAGTGATTTTATCCCTCAAAGTGTAAAAGGAAAAATTAAAAAAAATGAGCATTTACAGGGTTTAAACTTGCATCTATCTTTAAATGAAGATTTGCTTAAAACTTGCAAATTTCAAGGCAAAAAGATAGGTTTTAAGATGGAATTTGATTCTCAAAATGCCTTAGAAAATGCGAAAAAATCTTTAAAAGATAAGCAACTTGATATGGTTTGCCTTAATATCATTGGTCAAAAAAATTATTTTGGAAGCTATCAAAATGAACTTTATTTTATCACTTTCAACAATGAAAATAAAAGCACCTTGCAAAGCAAAGAAAAATTGGCATTTGAATTAGTAAAATGGTGTGAAAAATTATGAGTATGATTAATTCTACCTTGCCTATACAAATGAAAGTTTTGGCTAAATCAGGCTATGGACACTATACGCTTTTGTTAAATCACAAAAAGATTCAAACCAAAAGCATGATAGAGCTTGAAATTGGCGCTGAATATTTAGCCGAACTTTATATGCAAAATGGTGGAGTTATACAATTTAAACATCTTTCAAAGCGTCCTAATTTCAAACCTTTTGAAGAGGGATTGGCTTTAATAATCGCTATTTTAGAGGATAAAATTTCTTATAAAAAATTCATCATACAAAATCTTTTAGATTGTAAAGATATAGAGCGTTATCAGATATTAAAAGAAATGCTTTTTGCAAGTTTTGAAAATATTTATCATATTCCTTTTATCTTTGAAAATAAATCTTGCTTGTTTCAAATGCGTAAAAGAGCAAAATATTTAGAAATTTACTTATATTTTAGTGTTTTTGGAGCTTTGAAAATTTTAATAGATTTACAAGGTGTTAGCGTTTTTACACCTTTTGCCAAGGTACAAAAATTTTTAAACGAACATTTAGATTTTAATGTATCGCAAGAAAACAAGATTGAACCTTTGTTTGTTTTCAAAAGGCTTTTTGATTTTAAAGGATGAAAAATGAATGAATTAAAACACCTTGCTGTTGTTATGGATGGTAATAGGCGCTGGGCTAGGGCTAAGGGTTTTTTGGCAAAACTTGGATATTCCCAAGGAGTCAAAACTATGCAAAAATTGATGGAAGTTTGCATGGAAGAAAATATTTCAAATTTAAGCCTTTTTGCTTTTAGTACGGAAAATTGGAAGCGCCCTAAAGATGAAATTGATTTTATTTTTGAACTTTTAGATCGTTGTTTGGATGAAGCTTTAGAAAAATTTGAAAAAAATAATGTGCGTTTAAGAGCTATAGGTGATTTATCGCGTTTGGAAGATAAAGTAAGAGAAAAAATTACCTTAGTTGAAGAAAAAACAAAGCATTGTGACGCACTTTGTGTTAATTTGGCTATAAGTTATGGTGCAAGAGATGAAATTATAAGAGCTGCTAAGCGTGTGATCGAAAAAAAACTTGAGCTAAATGAAGAAAATTTAACGCAAAATTTAGATTTACCTTTAGATGTGGATTTGATGCTTCGCGTTGGAAATGCTAAAAGACTTTCAAATTTCTTACTTTGGCAGTGTTCATATGCTGAAATTTATTTTAGTGAAACTTTATTTCCATCTCTTACCAAGAGAGAATTTAAAAGGATTATTAAAGAATTTAGAAATAGAGAAAGAACTTTTGGAAAATGATACTTTTCATAATAATTCTAGGGGCTTGTTTGGGTTCTTTTTGCACAAGTTTGGCAAGTAGGATAATTGAAAAAAAGCCTTTTTTTATCTCGCGCTCTTTTTGTTTTTCTTGTGATGCAAAATTAAAATACTATGAAATTATTCCTATTTTTTCTTATATTTTTTTAAAGGCAAAATGTCAAACTTGCAAATGTCATTTGCCTATTTCTTTATTAATCAATGAAATTTTAGGCATAATTTTGCTTATTTTGGTTTATTTTTTAAGTCAAAATTTTTATGATTTTTTATTTTTATCTCTATTTTTATTTAATCTTTTCTTGCTTTCTTTAATTGATATTAAACTCAAAGCCGTACCACAAATCTTACTTTGGAGTGCTTTTTTATTTGCTTTTTTTTACGCCTTTAGGGAAAGTGAAATTTTACATTTTTTGATTTTTAAAGAGTTTAGCAGAGGTTTTTTACTAAATGCTTTTAGTTTTGGAGGATTTGTTTTTTTATTAAAAAGTTTAGTTTTTTTTCTAATGAATTTCCAAAAAAAAGATGAAATTTTAGAAAATTTGGGTGATGCTGATATTATCATTATGTCTTGTATAGGTGGAATTTTAGGTTTTGAGTATGGATTTTTAGTATTATTTATAGCTTCTATTTTAACTTTGCCTTTTTTTATTTTTTTTAAAATTAAAGCAATAAAAGAGCGAGAACTTGCTATGATACCCTTTTTAAATATCGCTTTTGTGGCAGTTTTATTTTATAAAAACTTAGGATTATTCTAATGAAGCTTAGTTTAAGATATGTTTTAAATCAATTTTTAAGTACGAATTTGTCTATATTTTTCGTACTTTTTGCTATTGTATCTATGGTGTTTTTTATTCAACTTGCAAAACTTACTTCAAGCATAGAGATTAGTTTTTTGGATCTTTTAAAGCTTTATGGATTTATGTTGCCTAGAATTTTAATTTTTACCTTGCCTATATCTTTTTTCATTTCTTTAACTTTGGCTTTGTTTAGACTTTCTAAGGAAAATGAAAGCATAGTACTTTTTACTTTGGGATTTTCACCAATGATTTTGGCAAAATTTTTCCTTAAAATTGCAAGCTTGATTAGTGCTTTTATGCTTGTTGTGGCTTTGGTAATGATACCTATAGTATTTGAGCTTCAGGATAACTTTGTAAACTATAAAAGCACTCAAGTGAAATTTAACTACAAAACAGGAGAATTTGGACAAAAATTTTTAGACTGGATGATTTTTATAGAAAAACAAGATAGTGATAAGTATGAAAACATAATTATGTATCGCCCTAAACATAAAGCTGATGATAAAGAACAGCTTATCATAGCCAAAGAAGCGCATGTGCAAAGAAAAGACGATAGCTTTGCTTTTAGCTTAAATCAAGGCAAAATGTATAATTTTGAGCAAGGTCAAAGTATTTTTAGTGGAGAATTTGACACTTTAGTAGTAAATACTCAGTTTAATACAGACAATCTTCAAACAAAGAAATTTTATGAATACTGGAATGATTTAAACGAAAATCCACAAAGAGCAAGAGAATTTGTGATTTATACAACTATAGCCTTGTTTCCACTTGCTAGTACGCTTTTTGCACTTTGTTTTGGTTTGGTTACTTATCGTTATGAAAAAGGCTATGTGTATTTAGGTATGTTTGGAGTGATTGCTATATATTTTGGACTTTTAAGTTCTTTTTCTCAACCTCCAATTTTGGCTTGCCTTGGAATTTTTTCTTTAAGTTTATTTGTTTCGGCTTATTGTTTTAAGAAAATGATTTTGAGTCGTTATTGATGAAAATAAAAATTATATTTTCTTATGATGGCTCTGCTTTTTTAGGTTCTGCTACTCAGCCTCATAAAAAAGGTGTTCAAGATGCTTTAAGTGGGGTCTTATCGCATTTGGGTATTTTTTCACCTCTTTTGATGGCTTCTCGTACGGATAAAGGAGTACATGCAAGCTATGCTGTAGCTAGTGTAGAATGTGGAGATCATTTTGTAAATTTAGAATATCTTCAAAAACAACTTAATAAATTTTCCCATCCTTTTATCCATATCAAAAAAATTGAAAAAGTAAAAGATGATTTTGAGGTAAGATTTGATGTAAAAAGTAGAGAATACCGCTATATATTTTCTCACTCTTCTTATAGTCCTTTTATGGCTTCTTATGTACATTTTTATCCTAAATTTGACCTAGGTAAAGCTAATGAGCTTTTGGGTTTTTTTGTAGGAAAAAAGGATTTAAAGTTTTTTTGTAAAAGTGGAGGGGATAATAAAACGACTTTAAGAGAAATTTTTATTGCTAGAGCTTATGCTTATAAAGATTTTAGCATTTTTCATTTTAAAGCTAATGGTTTTTTAAGAGGGCAAATTAGATTAAGCGTAGCAAGCGTTTTAAAGGTTTTAGAAGGAAAAATGAGTGAAAAAGAACTCAAAGAACAGATTGAGGCTAAAAAGCAATACAATCACTTTTTAGCACCGCCAAATGGGCTTTATTTAAGCCGTATATGTTATTAAAAACTTTCATAGAAATTAAACGCCTTTTGGGTTAAAATTTTTCTTATTTCTTCTTGATGTTCTTTGCCTTTGGTTTCTAGGGTAATTGAAATCATCGCATCGCCATAATCAAGCTTGGTGGAAAATCTATCATAGTCGATTTTTACTATATTTGCATTGGCTATTTTTAAGCTGTCTGTAAGGTGTAATAATGCCCCAGGTTTATCTACTAAAGTAACATGAATTTGCATTTTTCTGTAAGATTTAAATAAACCTTTTTCTATGATGATATTTAGCATTTGTGCATCGATATTGCCTCCGCTTAAAACTACGCCAATTTTTTTATGATTTTGTGTATTTATTTTTTGATGAAGTAGGGTGGCTACACTCGCAGCTCCTGCGCCTTCAACTATGATTTTATGTTTTTCAAGTAAAAACAATACCGCATTAGCGATTTCTTCATCATCAACTTGGATAAAATCATCTACGCATTCTAAAATAATATTAAAATTAATAGGATTTGCATCACGCACAGCAATACCATCGGCTATAGTGCGTACGCTTTTTGCATTTTTGATTTTTTTAGCATGAAAACTTTCATACATTGCAGGAGCTCCTTTGGCTCCAACGCCGATGATTTTAATGTTTGGATTGATTTGTTTAGCTGCACTTGCGATACCACTTATAAGTCCTCCACCTCCAACAGGTGCGATAATCATATCAAGATCACTTATTTCATCAAGCATTTCAAGCATCAAAGTTCCTTGTCCTGCCATTACAAATTCATCTTCAAAAGGATGGATAAAACTAAGATTATTTTCTTTAGCATAAGAGGTTGCAAAAGTATAGGATTCATCAAAATTATCCCCTTTGAGTATCACCTCTGCTCCTAAGGCTTTTGTAGCAGAAACTTTTAAGAGCGGAGTGGATTCTGGCATTACAATAACCGCTTTAATGCCAAATTTTTTTGCACTAATGGCCACGCCTTGAGCATGGTTTCCCGCACTTGCGGCAATGACTCCATGTTGTTTTTGTTCAGCGCTAAGATTGGCTATTTTATTATAAGCTCCACGAATTTTATAAGCACCTGTAATTTGTAAATTTTCATTTTTAAGATAAATCTCACTTTGACAAATATCACTTAAAAAAGAAGAGTATATGAAAGGAGTTTTGTTTACAAACCCTGAAATTTGTTGTTTTGCTTTGTAAATTTTATTAAGCTCTAACACTATTTTTCCTTTGTTTTAAAATACGGATATTCTAGCATAATGCAACGATTTTGTATAAAATTTATATCTAATTTTTTACATTCTTCTTTGGCTGTTTCATTACTAATACCAAGTTGAAGCCATAGGTTTTTAATATTTTTTTCAACAAGCTTAGGAAGAATTTCTAGTGCCGCTTCGCCTTTTCTAAAAAGTATAAGTGTATCGATTTTTTCTTCTATTTGATCTAAATTTCTATAAACTTTTTCATTTAAAATAAACTCTTCTTTAGGATAAATAGGAAAAATTTTATAATTTTTTCTTTGTAAAAATTCTGCTACCCTATAAGAAGCTTTTGTCTTATCTGGACTTAAAGCAAATATGGCAATATTTTTACTTGTATTTATAATATAAGAGATAGTTTCTTTTTCATTCATTATTAACCTTTGTTTTGGTATTTTATCTTAAATGATTAAAAAATTAACTAAAGTGAATTCAAAAAATGAAAAAAGTGTTATAATATAGCAAATTCCGAAGTTTAATAAGGAGGGAAAAATGGAAGAATTTTATCCATATACTTTAACAATCCATCTTCTTTGTGCTATTTTGTTTATAGGTTATTTGTTTGTTGATGTATTTGTTTTGGGCGTAGTTAAAAAGAAAAATCCTAATTTTGACAAAAGTCTTTTTAGTGCTACTGGGGTTAAAATAATGCCTTTTGTGGTTCTTTTGCTTTTTTTAAGCGGAGGTGCTTTGGCAGGTTTTCATTTTAAACCTTTAAATTTACTTTTTGCTATAAAAATTATTTTGGCTTTTGGAATTTTATCTTTAGTTGTTTTTTCTTTATTTTGTCATTTTATATTAAAGAAGAAAAACCCGCTTGGTGCTTTTATCCATCCTTTTGTATTTGTGCTTTGTATCGCGATAGTAATACTGGCTAAATTAATGAATTATTTTTTTATACCTTGCTAAGAAATACTCCACATTCAAGATGTGGAGTATTGGCAAATTGATCAAAAAGAGCAAACTCTTCCACTCTATGTGTTAGACTTAATTCTTTTAAATTTTCTTTTAAAGTGATAGGATTGCAAGAAATATAAATAATATTTTCATATTTTTTTATTAAGTCAATTACGCTTTTATCAAGTCCTGCACGGGGTGGATCAACTAAAACATGAGAGAAATTAAAATCATCTAATCGAATATCTTTTAAACGAAAAAATTCTCTTTCTTTTTTGATAGCAAGACTTAATTCTTCGCTTGAAAGTCTTGCAAAGTGGATATTTGTTGTATTGTTAAGCTCGCAATTTTTTAAAGCAAAATTAATATTGCTTTTTGAAATTTCAGTGGCTAAAATTTTAAAAAAGAATGGTGCTAAAGCTAAAGTAAAATTTCCATATCCACAGTAAAGCTCAAGTAAATCCATTCTTTTTTGAGTGCTTAAAATTTCACATACCCAAGTAATCATTTTTTCATTTATAGCAGTATTAGGCTGAATAAAACAATCGTTGTTAAATTCATAAAATATTTTTCTATCTTGAATATTTAAAGTTTGTCTTAGATTTTCTGTTTTAAAAATAAGTTTTTTGCCTTTACTTCTTGCTATAAGGTTGATATGAAGAATATTGCTTAAATTTTCTAAATTTGACTTTATATCTTCTATATTTTTATGATAAAGTAAAGTTATGCTAAGTTCTTGCTTTGTGGTTAAAAACTCCACGCCAAAAAGTTTTTCTTTTAATTTGCTATCTTGACGCAAGCATTCTAGAAGTTTTGGCATAAAAGCGCAAATTTTTTCATCAGCAAAATCTAAATATTCTATAATGTACTTTTTTTTGCTTTTTGGATCAAACATTGCATAAAAAAGAGTATCATTTTCATGATAAAATGAAAGTTCAACTCTTGTACGATAATGTTTATCTTTTGAGGCAAAAAGTTTAAATTCCTTTGTATAAAATTCTTTAAAATATTTTTTTATGAAAGAGTGTTTTTCATCTAAAGTAAGAAAATTTCCAAAATTTTCAAGACTCATGGAACTTTCTTTCCGATGAGTCTTAGTAAAAGCGCAATAAGTATAAAATTTAAAGGCAAGACAAACCAAACGCTAAGTCCTAAAGATACAGGAATATATCCAGCGATTAAAGAAATACCACAGATAAATAGAGCATAAGGAATTTGTGTTCTTACATGCTCCATATGATCGCATTTTGCACTCATAGATGAAAGGATTACATTATCTGAAATTGGTGAGCAATGGTTTCCAAAAATCGCACCTGTTAAAACGCAGCTTATATTAATGACCATATAATGATGCATAGCATTTGCATCCATACCATTGATTTTGGCGATTTCATGAGCTAAAGGCACAGCCAAAGGCATTAAAATCCCCATAGTTCCATAGCTTGTTCCTATGGCAAAAGAAATGGCTGAAGCAAAAGCAAAAATAGTAGCAGGTAAAATAAACTCAGGCAATTTATCTGCAAGTAGACTGGTGATAAATAAAGAAGTTCCTAGATCTTTTACTATACTTGAAAGCGACCAAGCAAATAAAAGCAATACTATGGTAAAAATCATGGTTTTCCAGCCATATATCCAAGTTTCTACCGCTTCTTTAAGATTGAAAATTTTACGACGCACCCCGATAAAAATCGCTGCAATAGCAGCAAACAAAGCAGCTTGGAATAACACCACAGAAGAATCAGCATTTCCAAAAGCAGCCCTAAAAGTTTCAAAAGACAAAGGATTGGCACTTGCTTTTGCAAGTTCTTCGCCTTCTAAAGTGCTAAGTCCATTAAAATAAAATCCTAATATAGCTAAAATGATTAAAGTAAAAATAGGAACAATAGCATCAAAAGCACGAATTTTAATACCTTCTTTTGGCGCTAAAAACTGATCTTCTAATTCAGCAGTATCTAGCGTGCCTGATTTAGGTAGAGGTGCAATTTGTCCTGTGGTTCTTGCACGCACTTCAGCCTTGTACATAGAGCCAAACTCACGTCCCATGATTGCAGTCATGACTACAAAAAAAAGCATGAAGATATTATAAAAACGATAAGGTATGGTTTCGACAAAAATTCCAAAAGCACTAATATCGCTAATGCCTATGTGTTCATAAGCGGTTTTAATTAAGGAAACTTCTAAGCCTATCCAAGTGGAAATTACAGCTATTCCTGCCACAGGAGCTGCGGTAGAGTCGATAATAAAGGCAAATTTTTCACGAGAAATTTTAAATTTATCCGCCAAAGGACGCATAATTGGACCTACGATCAGTAAATTAGCATAATCATCAAAAAATATTAAAAGCCCTAAAAACCAAGTATTAACTTGAGCTGATACAGCTGATTTGGCTCTTTTGGCAAATTTTAATGCTACAGCTTTTGCACCACCCATTTTTGTGATAAGCGCCACAAGACCACCTATACAAAGAATTTGTAAAATGATTCCCGCATTTACTGGATCAGAAGTTGAACCTAAGATATAAGAAATAATCTTTGAAAAAGATTCTACTGCAGTATTATAAAAATTTACAAAAGCTAAATGTTGTGCTTTGAAAATATTTGCAGAAAGGCTAAGTAGAAAAGTTCCACTTAAAACTCCAGCAAAGAGTGACAAAATAACATCTTTTGTGATAAAGGCTAAAGCAATAGCAACTAAAGGTGGTATAAGCGTAAAAACTCCAAATAAATTAGCATTTGCAGCTGCTTCTGAGGAGTTTGCAAATGCAACTAAAGGTAAAAACAATAAAACTAAAAATTTATTCATTCATCTCTTTCTATATAAAATCCATTCCAAGTTTGTGTTACCGGCATAAGCTCGATTTCATTAACATTAATATGGCTTGGTAGGTTAATAATAGACATTACCACTTTGGCAATATCATTAGCACTGATAAATTGCGTATTTTCATACACTGCATCAGCTTTTTGGATATCTCCTTTAAAACGCACTTCACTAAATTCAGTTTTGCAAAGTCCTGGAGCAATGTTTGTTACTTTGATATTGCTTCCTCTAAGATCATTTCTTAAGGCCAATGAAAATTGTCCTACAAAGGCTTTGGTTCCACAATACACATTGCCTCCAAAATAAGGATTGCGTCCTGCAACCGAACCTAAGTTAAAAATATAAGCATTTTTTTGTTTACGAAGTATAGGAATAACAGCTTTTGCAACATATAAAAATCCTTTGATGTTTGTATCTACCATAGTGTTAATATCTTCAAGGTTTAATTTATCAAATTCATCTACCCCTAAAGCTAAACCTGCATTATTAAAAAGCACATCAATTTCTTGAAATTCTTTGGGTAAATTTTCAATAGCCTCAAAGATTTCTTTTTGATTTCTTACATCTATGCAAAGCGTATAAATCTTATCTTTGTGAGCATTTTTTAACTCTTCTAGACGCTCTTTGCGTCTAGCAAGGGCGATTACTTTGTAGCCTTTTTGTATAAAAGCTTCAACGCAAGCTCTACCAAAACCTGAACTAGCTCCTGTAATAAATGCGGTTTTCATTCTAAACTACCTCCGTAAAATAGATTTTCGTTTGCTTTTAAACCCAAGCTTTTTAGATAATCAGCATTTTCTTTTTTACCTGCTGCTAGCGCAAAGTCAAGCGCATTAAAACCAAGATCATCAACAGCATTAAAATTTGCTCCTTTTGAAATAAGAAGTTTTAAAATTTCAACATTTCCATAGGCTGCAGCATGCATTAAAACATTTTTTGAAGTGTGCTCTAGAGCACAAAATGTAATAAAATAAGGCGTATTTGAACCTATGTTCGCACTTAATGCTAATTTTTCATTGTTATTAATATATTTTTGATTAAAATTTGCTCCATTATCAAGAAGTAGTTTTATGATATCAAGGCGATTAAACTCTATGGCATAAAAAAGTGGGGTTTTACCAAAGGCATTGGCTTGATTAACATTCGCTCCATTTTGGATTAAAAAATTTGTATTTTCATAATTTTCCAATGCGTAAAAAATAGCACTTTCATAACCTTCGTCAATCCTAGCACCAAAACGAATCAAAAGTTCTAAAATTTCTTTTTCTCTTTGATTTAGAAGCGCTGCTTGCAAGGCTATCGTAAGATCATCTTGGCTTGGATTATTTGAAAAAATAAAATCTTGTATATAAGATACCGAATAATTTTTATTTGACATGATTTTTGCTAAAGGACTAATGTCTTTGTAAATTTTTGTTTCACCAACAGCCCAATTTAAAAATTCGTTTAAAGCATTGCTAGTATAGTAAATATTACTACCTTTGTCAAAATTAAAATTACTTTCAAAATACTTTTCTAAAGGTTCTATAGCATTGTTATATTCTTTCCAAAAAGCTTTGTAAAGTCTAAAATTTCCTATACTTTGATATGCCCAATATCTAAAATAAGATTTTAAAATATCATATTTTTTTTCTAAATTTTCGGGTGTATCTAAAGTTTTTTGATAAGCGATGGGATCGATAGCTATTTTTAATAATAAAAAATCAAATTGTTGTAATTTGGGCAAATAAGCCACACCATTACAAGAGCTATTGCTTCCGCGAATTTCATTGGAAATCGCATAGAGTTTTTTTGTAAAATCTTGATTTTTTAAAGATTCTTTACAGCTTGAAGCTATATTTAAATAATCTAAATTTGAACTTTTATTTAGCAATGTTTTATTATTTTTAATGTTGTCGCAGTTAATGGCATCGCTAGCCATTAAACTTGCAAAACAACAAAAGGAAGTGAATAATAACTTCAATATTTTTCCTTTGAAAATTTTAATTTTGTTATTTAATCCAAATAAGTATTAAATTTGAATTAATTTTCAAGTTTGAAATTTTCAATCTCATTAAAATTTAAATATCTATAGATATTTGCCTTATGCTCATCACTTAGTTTTTCGCTGACAATTTGTAAGTATTCTTCCTTGCTTGGAATTTTACCCAAAATCGCACAAACTGCCGCAAGTTCTGCACTGCCTAAATATACTTTAGCACCCATTCCCATACGGTTGTCAAAATTTCTTGTAGAAGTTGAGAAAACTACAGCTCCATCATTTACTCTAGCTTGATTACCCATACATAAAGAACAACCAGGAACTTCTATTCTAGCACCTGCTGCACCAAAGATGCTGTAATAACCTTCATTGGTAAGTTGTGCTTTATCCATTTTTGTTGGAGGCACTACCCAAAGTCTGGTTTTAAGTATGCCTTTATCTTTTAAAATTTCTCCCAAAGCTCTATAATGTCCTATATTTGTCATACAAGAACCTACAAAAACTTCATCTATATTTTTTGGACGCTTATCATCGGCTAAAATTTCACTTAAGGTTGCTACATCATCAGGGTCATTTGGACAAGCTAGGATTGGCTCTTTAATGTCATTAAGGTTAATATCTATAATATAAGCGTATTTTGCATCTTTATCTGCTCTTAAAAGAGTAGGGTTTTTAAGCCATTCTCTCATTTTTTCAGCCCTTCTAGCAAGGGTAGCTTTATTCTCATATCCTGCTTCTATCATAGCTTCAATTAAAGAAATATTGGATTTGATATATTCGCTTACACTTTCTATGCTTAAATCCACACTACAAGCAGCTGCAGATCTTTCAGCACTTGCATCACTAAGTTCAAAAGCTTGTTCGACTTTTAAGTTTGGCAAGCCTTCTATTTCTAAAATTTTTCCTGCAAAAATATTTTTCTTATTTTTCTTTTCAACGGTAAGTTGTCCTTGTTTGATTGCGTAATAAGGTATAGCATTAACCAAATCTCTTAAGGTAACTCCAGCTTGTAATTCCCCGCTAAAACGCACTAAAACACTTTCAGGGACATTTAAAGGCATAGAACCAGTAACTGCAGCAAAAGCCACAAGTCCACTTCCCGCAGGGAAAGAAATTCCTATAGGAAAGCGTGTGTGAGAATCCCCACCCGTTCCTACGGTATCTGGCAATACAAAACGATTAAGCCAAGAGTGAATAACCCCATCACCTGGTTTTAAACTTACCCCACCACGACTTGTCATGAAATTGGGCAAGGTTTTATGTAAATTTGAATCGCTTACTTTTGGATAAGCAGCTGTATGGCAAAAGCTTTGCATCACAAAGTCTGCATTAAAACCTAGGCTTGCAAGTTCTTTAATTTCATCTCTAGTCATAGGACCTGTGGTATCTTGAGAGCCTACAGTTAAAGTTATAGGTTCTATATACATACCTGGACGCACGCCTTCAACTCCACAGGCACGACCTAGCATTTTTTGAGCCAAGGTATAACCACCGCTTGAAGATTTAGGTTGTTCAGGTTTGGTAAAGATATTTTCACTTTCCATTCCTAAAAATTCTCTAGCCTTAGTACAAAGCCCGCGACCTATGATAAGTGGGATTCTTCCTCCTGCTCTAACTTCATCTAAGAGAGTGTTTGGACTGAGTGTAAATTCTGCAATTGTAGAGCCATTTTTTATGATTTTTCCCTCATAAGGATGAATTTCAAACTCATCGCCCATTTCTAAGTTTGTTACATCACAGATAATAGGTAAAGCCCCGCTATCTTGAGCAGTGTTAAAGAAAATCGGTGCTATAGTTGAACCCATTACTATACCACCGCTATGCTTGTTTGGCACACCTTCTATTTCTTTTCCTAAATGCCATTGTATAGAATTTATTGCTGATTTTCTACTTGAACCTGTTCCTACAACATCACCTACATAAACTACTTCGCGACCGCTTTTTTTAAGCTCTTTGATTTTTTCTAAGGATCCTGCTTGTCTTACCTTTAGCATGGCATTTGCATGCAAAGGAATATCGCTTCTTGTAAAAGCATCTCCTGCAGGGCTTAGATCGTCGGTATTTGTTTCACCTGCTACTTTGAAAACTATACATTTAATCACTTGAGGTAATTTTTCTTTTTTGTTAAACCAGTCCGCATTTGCCCAGCTTTGTAAAACTTCCTTAGCGTGTGGATTGTTTTTGCTAAGTTCAGCTATGGTATGAAAATTATCATGAACAAAAATAATATTTTTCAACACTTCTGCAGAATCTTTGGCTATGTTTTCATCTTTTAAGGCATCAATTAAAACTTTAACATTATATCCGCCTAGCATAGTTCCAAGCATTCTTAAGGCTCTTTTTTTGTCTATATTTGGAGCGCTGATTTTGCCTTTAAGTATAGAATCTAAAAATTCACATTTTACTAAAGCTGCATCATCAACACCAGGATTTACTCTATTTTCTAAAAGATTTGCAAGCTCTTCATTATTTTCATTTTCAAGTAGTTTACAAAGTTCTTTAGTTTGATTTGCATTTAAAGGAAGGGGTGGTATACCCAAAGCGGCTCTTTCTTCAACAAGTTTATTGTATTCTTGCATAAAAGACATTTTCTACTCCTTAAATATTTTTTATTATAATTGTAGCTCTTTGAAGGATAAAAAATGTTTAAAGTTTATTATAAAATGCCTTTATGTTACCTATCTTTACATAGTGATGGAAAATTTTTAACTAGAGTCGATTTTTGTGATAATAAAAGATCAGAAAAAAATTGTAGTTTGCTTGACTTAGCAAAATATGAACTTGATTTATATTTTACTCATAAGCTTAGAAAATTTAGCATTCCTGTTTTGATACAAGGTACAGATTTTGAATCAAAGGTTTATAAGGCTTTAATGAAAATTCCTTATGGTAAAATAGCTACTTATAAAGATATAGCAGAAAAAATTAATCATCCAAAAGCTTTTAGAGCTGTCGGAAATGCAAATTCTAAAAATCAAATTCCTATTTTTATACCTTGTCATAGAGTTATTGCAAGCAATGGCATAGGAGGATATAATGGAGGGCTTGAAATAAAAAGATTTTTGCTTGAAAATGAAGGAGTGAATTTAAAATAAGCTTGGGGTTTGATTTTCTTTGTTTTCAAATTCTTGTTCAAAAATATCATAATTTTCAAGAATTAAACAATATTTAAAATTTTTTAATTTTCTTAAATCTGAAAGCTGATTATAGGAAAAATCACAAAATAAAGAATTTTTAGAAGCAATTTTAAAGTCTTTTATGTTTTTAAATTTTTCTTTCCAGAATTCAAAGGTATTTTGGTTGTTGCTTACAATAAACGCTTGAGAGCTTGAACCAAAAGGAGTGATTTCAAATTTATCATCAATAAAATAAATTTTAAAATCATCAATCTTATTAAAGTCAAATATTATTTTTTGATTTTTTTCTTTTAAAAAAGAAATAATTTTTGCAAAACTATTTGCGTAAAAAAAAGGTAAATTAAGATTTTTAAAATATAAATTTTCACAAATCAAAGTTGTAAAAAAAAAGCTAGATCGCGATAATAAAGTAAAATTAGCATCTTTTAGACTATGAGAATAGGCACAAAGTTTATTTAAGTAATTTTCTTCACAGTAGCAAAAAATTTCACCCTTTTTTGCTTTGATTAGTTTTTCAAAATCAGCAAAAATATTTCCTTTTAAAATGTTAAAATAAAAAGCCTTGCAAAGACTTAGTTCGTAAGATTTAAAAAGTAAAAATTCACATTCTTTATCTTCACAAAAAAAGCGTAAAAATCTTACAAGAGCTTGTTCTAGATTTTCTACTCTAAAGTAAAAAATGTCTTTATCTTCAATAGTAATGTCATTTTCTGTAATTATAGCATAAGCGCCTTTTTTTACAGCTTGGGTAATTTCTTTTTTATCGTTATTAAAGAAGGCAAAGCCTGCTTTAAGTTCGTTTAAATTTATGGCAAAACCTTCCACGCTTAAAACGCTACCTTCATGAACGAGTGTCGCGTTTAAAAGTTCACCTAAATTGCTAATTTGCATATTTTAGCCTACTAAAGAACCGTTTTGCACAAGTTGTTCAGGGGTGATTAAAACAAGTTTATCTCCGCTTTTTGCAGAAAGTATCATACCATCGCTTTCATGTCCAAAAATTTTAGCTTTTTTAAGATTACTTATAACACATACTTGTTTACCGATTAAATCACTGGCTTTATAGTATTTTGCTATGCCTGAGAGTACTTGACGGATCTCTTTATTGTCAAGTTCGAGTTGAAATTTTAAAAGTTTTTCACTCCCTTCTATATTTTGACAATCAAGTACCTTAGCAACTTTGATTTCAATTTTTGCAAAATCATCGATTTTTATTTTAGGACTTTCTTCTTTTTTAGGTTCTTCTTTAATTTCTTGTTTTAAAAGAGCTTTTTCTACTTTTGGAAATAAAGCTTCACAAGGATTTGCTTTAAAATCTAAAAGTTTATTATCAAGTATCATTTTTGCGTAATTTGCAGACGAAATTTCAAAATTTAAAGCCAAAGCTACTTTTTGACAAGATTTTGGTAGAGCAGGGCTTAGCAAAAGACTTGTTTTAGCTAAAATATTTGCACAAAGTGCTACTAAAGCATTAGCTTGTTCGTGTTTGTTTTCTTTGATTAAATTCCAAGGTTCGTATTTGCTAATGGCTAAATTTGCCACACTTAAGGCTTTAAAAAGTTCTTCTAAATAACGATTACACTGTAAGTTTTCTAAAAATTCTACCGCTAAATTTAAGTGTTCTTTTACTTGATTTAATTCAGCATTGTAAAATTTTAAAACACTTTCTTTTGAAATATTTCCTTGAGAATATTTTGTACTCATACCTATAATGCGATTAAGTAAATTTCCAAATTCATTGCTTAGTTCAGCATTGATACGATTTATCAGCATATTTTCGCTAAAATCCCCATCATTACCAAAAGGTACTTCTCTAAGCAAGAAATACCTAAAAGCTTCGCTTCCATAAGCATCAACTATTTCTTTAGGTTTTACAACATTGCCTTTAGATTTGCTCATTTTTTCACCTTCTTTAGTCCACCAGCCATGTGCACCTATAAATTTTGGCAAAGGCAAATCCACGCTCATTAAAAAAGCTGGCCAATAAATGGCATGAAAACGCAAGATATCTTTTCCTACTAAATGCACATGCGCAGGCCAAAATTTAGCATTTTCTCCCTTGCTTTGAAAATCAAGCGAACTTATATAGATAAAAAGTGCATCAAGCCATACATAAATAATATGTTTATCATCATTAATTTCTTGAGGCAGTTTAATCCCCCAATCAAAACTTGTTCTTGTAATAGAAAGATCTTTAAGGCCGCTTTGGACAAAATTTATAAGTTCGTTTTTTTTGTTTTTTGGTAGGATGGGATCTTTTTCTTCATACCATTGTAAAATTTTATCTTGATATTTTGAAAGTTTGAAAAAATAGCTTTCCTCTTTTAAAATTCTAGTTTGTTTGCCACAATCCGGACAAGAACAATCATTGATAAGCTGACTTTGAGTAAAAAAGCTTTCACAAGAAATACAATAGTGTCCTTCGTATTCATCTTTATAAATATCACCTTTTTGCCACATTTTTAAAAACATAGCTTTAACAAATTCAATATGTCTTGTATCAGTTGTTCTTGCGTAAATATCATAGGTGATTTCAAATTCATCCCATAATTTTTTAAATTCAAAACTGATTTTATCAGCATATTCTTGAGGAGTGGAATTTCTTAGTTTGGCAGCTTCTTCGATTTTTTGTCCATGCTCATCTGTTCCTGTTAGAAATCTTGTTTCATGTCCTTGCAAACGATAAAATCTTGCTAAAGTATCGGCTATGATGGTAGTATAAGCATGACCTAAATGAGGTACATCATTTACATAATAAATTGGTGTTGTAATATAACGCATTTTTTTCCTTTAAAAGTCAAATCCGCCTTCGGTTTTACCCTTAGACATACTATTATAGACTGCATCAACATAATTTTTTCTAGTTTGGCAGTTAAAAATTTCATTGCAATTATAACAAGAGTTTAGGTTTTTTGAGTTTTGACATGAAAGTAAAATTTCTTTCTTTTTATCCATATCAAGTTCAAATTCATCTCTAATCTCACTCATTGTAAGCCTTTAAAAGTTTTGAAATTTCATATTCTGAGCCAAAAAAACAAGGAGTTGTAGCATGGATTTTATCAAATTCAAGTTCAAGTAAGGAGTGATTTTTTCCATTTGTGGTTTTTCCGCCTGCTTTTTCTATAATAAAGGCTAAAGGAAAGACTTCAAAAAAAGCACGAAGTTTGCCATTAGGCGCATCTTGTGTTGCAGGATAACTAAAAATCCCACCCCCTTTTAATAAAATTTGATTGATATCGCTTACCATAGCCCCAGAATATCTTAAGCGATATCCTTCATCAAAAAGACTTTTGACAAATTTAGCGTGTTTTTCTTCCCAAAATTTTTGCGTTCCGCCTGTAGCATTAATTTTGCCTTTTTCATTCATTTTAAGATCTTTTATAAAAATAAATTCATTATTTGCATTTAGGCGATAAAGTTTTGGTTGATCTTTGCAAATCACAAGTTCTAAGCGCGCTCCATACATACTATAAAGTGCAGCTCTTAAATTTTTGGCATTTGCTTTTTCTTCATAGATGGCAAAAATAGAACCTATAGCAAAATTAACATCCATTAAGCTAGAACCATCTAAAGGATCATAAGCTACGATAAAATTTGCTTTTTTATTAAGCGTTAAAATTTCGTCTTTTTCTTCACTTATGATGGCTTTAATGCTTGAACATTGACTTAGGGTTTTTGTGATGATTTCATCGCTTAAAACATCAAATTTGAGTTGGGTATCGCCTGTAAAATTTTGATTTTGACTGTAGCTTGTATCGGGAAATTTTAAAGCGTTAGAAATTTCTAAAACAGCTTTTTGTATATAAGAAATCACTTCTTGCATTTTATAATTCTCCTTGTAAATTTTTAGCATTTTTAAGTATATATTGACAAATAGCTTGTATATCGTTTAAATCAAGCCAAGTAAGATAAGGGTGAGAAATTTTTTCATAGCTTGCAATGGCGTTTGAAAAAGTAAAATAACTTTCATCAATTTCTTTGCAAAATACGCTAATGCGTGGTAAATCAAGAGTTTTCAATCCTTCAACCAAACAAATGTCAAAATCAGGGCTTAATTTTAAAGCTTTTAAAATATCTCTATTTTCATGAGAAAAAAAAGTTGTTCTTGTAGGGCTTAAAACCATGACTTCAGCTCCGCTTTGAAAAAATTTAAAACTATCTTTACCGTTAAAATCAAATTGAGATTTATCGGCAGGATCATGTTTAATGATTAAAACTTTTAAATTTTGTTGCAAAAAATTATCAGCTATTTTGGTGATGAGTGTAGTTTTTCCTGAATTTGAAGGCCCGCTAAAAGCTATGATAAGTTGTTTCATAAAATATACTCTTAATTTTTTTTGTAAAATTATATCTTTTTAAACCAAAAAATAGGGTTAAAAGGCTACAATAATACTAAAAAATATGGAAAAAGAATGAAAATTTATAGTGTAATTTTAGGTACTTTTTTGCTTGGAGCTTGTTCTTTAAAAGATCAGGCGATTGTGGATACAAATTTAAAATCTCAAACTTTAATGTTTACTCAAAAATACAAAATCACACAAGATAAGATTAATGCCATTATAACCATGTCTTATTTAAACCCAATTCTAGACAAGATAAGTAAAGATGATGTATTGGCCTTGTCTTTTACTCCAAATACATTAAAAATTCAAAATTTAGAAGTTTTTATCAATAATAAAAAAGCCAATATTGAAAAACTGGATGATGAGTATTTAAAATATATAATACAAAATAACTATACTGATTATTTTAAAGTATCTCTTCCTAGTGTCAAGGAAGAGACTAGGCTTGTAGCTAAGATTTGTTTAGATCATTTGCCTTGTTTTGAATTAAATTTTCAAAAATATCCGAAATCTTTATACTATCGTTCAGAAGATGTCGATACACAATATAATTAGCTAGAACTTTTTTTCCGTAAATTCGGCTTTCTTGATAAGGAACTAGCTCCATAGACAAGAAAGGCTCAAATTTGCCCGTCTTAAACATATCATTTCTTGCAAGCATACGGTTAGTAAATCCTATACCACCATTATAAGCATAAGCGACAAAAAGTGGAGATTTTAAACGTGATTCAAGGTAATTTAGATGATAGTTTCCAAAGTAATATGCTATTTCAGGTTTAAACATAAAATCTTGATCGAAATTTGGAATTTTTAATTCTTTTTCCCCTATGTGATTGGCTAAAAATGGCATAAATTGCATCATGCCTAAAGCATAAGAAACTGAAATAGCAGTTGGAATAAAACGACTTTCTTGTCTGGCAATAGCCAAAATTAAAGCTTGTCTTGTTTTATTATAGTCTTTTATATTGTCATAATAAGGCATTATAAAATAATGTTTTTTAAAATTATTTTTGCGTTCTAATATGTAAGCATAAATAGGCAAGGTTTCTTGTGTGTCAAATTCTTTTGCCAAGACATCTAGTTGACTTGCATTAGCATCGCGAATTTGTTTGTTTATTTTTTGCCAAGCAAAAGGATCTTGCATATTAAAATTATTTTTTTTCTTGCTTGGATTAAGGCTTTCTATCTTTGGAAAAGGTGTGTTAGTAAGTTCTTTTGCGTAAAGACTATAAATATTTAAAGAAGAACTTTGCGATAAAGTTTTTAAATCTTCTTCATTGTTTTTAATCAACCATATCCAAAATATAGCATTGTCTTTATTGCTTTGCGATTTAAAACTTTGAGCCGCCTTTTTAAAAAAGTCATAAGCAAGCTCTGTTTTATCATAAGTTAAGGCATTGACTCCTAAATAGAAAGCAGAATCTTCACTTACATTTTCAGGATTTATTTCTAGCATAGAATGTCTAAATTTTGGATTTTCTTTTTTAATAATAATATTTTGTGCAAAATCTTTAAAACCAATGTGGTTTGGTAGTTTATTGACTAAACTTGTATTTAAATCTAAGTCGTATTTTTTAGAATAATTATAAAGTTTAAAAAAACCATTAATATCTTCTTTTTGTGCTATATAGCTCATAGGATCAGAAGTATTAAAAGCTAGCAATAAATTTGTCAAATCAGGTCTTTGATTTTTAAAGGTTTGAGCTAAAGTAGTTCGGTCTTTGGAATTTAAACTTGCTATAAAAACTAATGAATTTAAGCGCACACTTTGACAAGTTAAATTTGCATCTAAGATAGTATTTGCTGTATAGGTATAGCATTTAGCATATTTTGGGTTGATATAAGGCTTTAAAGGAATGATTTTTTCAAGTTCGGATTTAATTTTTCCTATATAGCGAAAAATATGAGAATTTAAATCCTGTGCATCTTTTTTACTGATTTTATTTTTTTCTAAAAGCCTATAAATATAATAATCCTTAGCAAGTGAATTTTCTTCTTTTTTGAGTTTTTCTATGCTATATTGTGTAGCATTTAAACTTGAAAAAATAAATAAAAAAATGAGTATTTTTTTTATCACAATATACTCCTTAAGATATTCCCAAGAAAAATACCAAGAAACTGCAATGCTAAGACTATAATCAAAGGTGCAAGATCAATATTACCAATGCGTGTTGGAATTTTTCTAACTAAGGCGTAAGCAGGATAACTTAATTTATATAAAATTTGCACTATGGGATTATAAGGATCAGGGTTTACCCAGCTTAAAAGTGCTGTGATGATAATAATCCAAGTATAAATGTTAATGACAATTTGTAGTACTTGAAAAATAGAAATAATAAAAGAGTCTATAACCATAGTTAAATCCTTGCTAATTCGTGAATAAAATTTTTAATATAAGGATAAAGATCGCTAAGCTCAGGTCCGTGAATATTTCCTGTTAAAATTATCCTTAAAGGCATGAAAAATTTTTTACCTTTTAAGTCGCTTTTGCTTAAAAGTTCATTTTTAAAATCTTCATAGTTTTCAAAAAGTTCAATATCTTTTAAGAGTTCTTTTAAAATTTTACATTCTACTTCAAACTCGCCAAAGTCTTTTGTGCTAAAAATAGCTCGCATTTTTTCTTTAAGTTCTTTTATGGTGCTTGCTTCTTGAGTGTAAAATTTAGTAAGTTGTGCAAGATCTTTGTTTAAATCTAAAATTTTATTAAGCTCATCATCTTTGATCATTTTGATATGTTCACGATTGATTTGTAAGAGTTTTTTAAGATCAAATCTTGCGGGAGCTTTTGAAACTTTAGAAATATCAAACCATTTTATAGCTTCTTCTAAGGTAAAAATTTCACAAGGAGTTTTATTGCCTAGCATGATCAGATAATTTGCGATTGCACTAGGTAAAATTCCACTTTCAAGTAGCCATTTTACAGAAGAATGTGCTTCTCTTTTGCTCATTTTAACACCTTCTTCGTTTAAAATGATAGGCAAGTGCGCATAAGTTATGGCTTTATTATAGTCTAAACTTGCGCGGATATGTTCTTGTTTTGGAGTGTTTGAAACATGATCTTCTCCGCGTATAATACAAGTAACATTTTCAAGCATATCATCAACCGCACAAGCAAAATTATAAGTTGGAGTTTTATCCGTTCTCATAATCACAAAAGAGTCTATGTTTTCAGGTTTAAAACTTAATTCACCTTTGATAAAATCTGTAAATTTCATAGTGTGAGTAGGTTTTTTAAGACGGATAACAAAGGGTTTTTCACATTCTAAAACATTGATATCGGCTAGTTTTTCACAAGTGCCATCGTAGCGATAAGCTTTACCTTGTTTTTTAGCTAGCTCTTTTTTTGCTTCAAGTTCTTCTTCAGTACAAAAACAAGCAAAAGCTTTTTTTTCACTTACAAGTTTTAAAGCCATTTGGCGATGGAATTTTAAATTTTCACTTTGTATATAGTAATGCTGCCATGAAATACCAAAAAGATTTAAAATTTCTTTGATTTCTTCTTCTTTTCCTGCTATATTTCTAGCCTTATCAGTATCTTCAATACGTAAGATAAAATCCATATTTTTTTGTCTTGCACAGATATAGTTAAAAATTGCTGCGCGTAAATTTCCTATGTGCATATCACCTGTGGGAGAAGGTGCAAAACGGTACATTTTATAGCCTTTAAAATTATTTAAAAGTTTATTATAACAGAAAAATTTATACGGATATTTAATTTTACTTGGTTATAATACTTTTATGATATTTTTAATTTTTTCTTTCATTGTATTATTGATTTTTGGCTTAGCAAATGTTTATATTTATAAAAGATTAATCAAGAAAATTACTCTTTTCAAGTATTTTTATAAAATTTTTGCTTTTATTTTTATTGTGCTTTTTTTAGCCCAAGCTGTGTTTTTAATATTTCGTAGAGATGAATATTTAAGTGATACTTGGTATGAAATTTTAGCCATGCTTTATGCGCCGACTTATTGTTTGTTTTTTATGACTTTAGCTTGGGATTTTATTAAATTGATTTTAGCTCTTATGGGTAAAAGAGATAAAAAATATAATCTTATTTTGCGTTTGATTTTTGAGCTTTCTCTTATAGTTTTAAGTGTGTTTTTAATTTATATAAGTATAAATAATGCTCTAAAAACACCTGAAGTAAAGAGTGTTGATGTTGAAATACCAAATCTTAAACAAGATTTAAAAATTGTCATGCTTACTGATATACATTTGGGTAAAAATTTGCATGAAAATTTTTTAGATAAGCTCATCACTAAAGTGAATTTGCAAAGTCCTGATATGGTTGTAATAGTAGGAGATCTGATTGATACTAATCCTAAAGATTTAAAAAATTACATCTCAAAACTTAATGATTTTAATTCCACTTATGGAACTTTTTATGCCTTGGGAAATCATGAGTATTATCATGGTATCAATAAAGTTTTGGATTTACTTAGAAAACATACTAATATGAAAATTTTAGTCAATCAAAATTTAGATTTAGGTTTTATAAATATTGCTGGACTTGGAGATTTAGCCGGACTTGATAAGGGTTTATATGCTCCTGATTTAGCAAGAATAAAAGTGGATTTAAATACAAGTAAAGCTAGTATTTTACTCACACATCAACCCAAAACAGCTTTGCTTTATGATTTAAGTGATTTTGACCTTGTTTTAAGTGGGCATACGCATGGAGGGCAAATTTTCCCTTTTATGTTTTTAGTTAAACTTCAGCAAGGTTTTGTTCATGGGCTTTATGATTTAGGAGAAAAAACTAAGCTTTATGTGAGTAGTGGAGCAGGATTTTGGGGGCCAAGTCTTAGAGTTTTTGCTCCGAGTGAAATAGTGATTTTAAATTTAAAAGGAAAAAAATGAGTTTTTCAAAAGAAAGTTCGAGGCTTTTTGGTTTTGTAGCGGGGATTAAATTTCCCAAAATGATACAAAAAGTTATTAATGAAAATTATGTTAAGTATTTTAATATCGATATGAGTGAATTTAAAGATCCTTGTGAATACGAGAGTTTAAATGCTCTTTTTACAAGAACTTTGCAAATTCCAAGGAAACTTGAAGAAGGTTTTATCAGTCCAAGTGATGGTAAAATTTTAGAGTGTGGAAGTACTTTTTTAGCAAATGAAGAACATTTTGCTTTTTCTATAAAAGGACATGCTTATAGCGTTGAGGAGCTTTTAAAAGATAGCTTTGAAAAAGATGAACTTAAAAATGGGCTTGATTATGTCAATATTTATCTTTCTCCAAAAGATTATCATCGTTATCACAGCCCTTGTGATATGCAAATTTTAAGTGCAACTTACACAAGTGGAGTGCTTTATAGCGTAAATGAAAAACATTTAGAACGCATTAGTAATTTATATGTAAAAAATGAAAGAGTGAGTTTAAAATGTCAAAATGAAAAAGGTATTTTTTGGCTTGTTTTTGTAGGAGCGCAAAATGTAGGAAAAATGCGTTTTAATTTTGATGCAAGCATACAAACCAATGCTAAAATTTCTCATAATTTTACTAGAAAATATGAAAATTTAAATTTCAAAAAAGGCGGAGAACTAGGAAATTTTGAGCTAGGTTCTACTATAGTTTTAATCTCTCAAAAAGGACTTTTAACTTTTAATTTAAAAGTAGGGCAGGGTATTAAATTTGGAGAAAAAATAGCGGATTAGTTTTTAGGAGTTTTATTTGCCATTTGATAGATAAAGGCAAAAACTTCAGCTACAGCTTTATACATATTAGGTGGAATTTCATCACCTAAGTCAAGCTTGCTTAAAATTTCTATTAAATCTTCATCTTCTTTAATAGGAACTCCGTGTTCCTTGGCTAAAGAAATAATTTTAGCAGCACTTTCGCCTTTGCCACTTGCAAGCACTTTTGGTGCAGAGTTTTTTTCTTTTTGATAGCCTAGAGCTACAGCTTTTTTAATCGATCTTTTGATTTTGCTCATACTTTTTTATCCATACCCATTTCAAGATCTAAATTTTTCATATTTCTAGTATCAAATTTACTTCTTATGATATCACCTACAAAGAAATTTGCACTTAAAAGTCCTGCTTTATTGATATTTCTTTTAAGCTCATGGGCATTTTCATAGATGGTTTTTCTAAATTCAATATTTTCTGCCATAATATTAATATCTATATATTTTTCATTATTTAAAGAAATAAGAATTTCCAAATCCCCAAGTTTTGCAAATTCGAGTTTAATCTGAGCAAAAAATTTGTCCTTTTTTCCGCGTCTAAACATAATTTTAGAATCATTTAAATCATCCCAAGAAAAAGGCAGATAAGTATTGATAGAATCATTAGCTAAAGACATAAGCTGATTGATTTCAATTTGCGCTAAAAGACGATTAGCTTGATTGTATACAGCTTCATTGCCTTCATTTTTAGCTAAATTTGAAATTTGCAAAAGTGTTGATTTTACATCATGATGTAAAGATTCAGCTATATCTTGTTCTGTTTTTGGTTTAATTTGCGCTAGATCTTTGATAGAAAGATTGAGTTTGTGTTCGAGATTTTTAAGTTCTGCTTGATTAAGCTTGGCATTTTGAGTATAGGGTTCAAGTTCTTTTAAGCTTTCATTAAGTCTACGAGAAAGATTGCTTAAATTTTTACTTAAATCTTGCACTTGTTCTAGATCTAAATTTTCTACATTAAATGCTAAATTTTTTACAATATTTTGTTTTATAAATTCCTGATTTTTAAAAATATTTTGCATAGTTTGGTTATTGTTAGATTGAATATTTTGAGAATTATTTAAATTTTGCATATTGTTTGTGTTAGGATTATTTGTATTGATTGAAGTTTTGTTTTCTGTTTTTGTTTCATAAAATTTTGGATTTTCTTTGATATTTTCTTTTGATTTTTCTTGTTTTTCATCTTTAATTTTTTCTTGGTTTGGAGTAGAATTTTTTATATCATTGTCTGGATTATTTTCTGTTTCATTGTTTTGAATATCATTTTTTGTATCTTGGGTATCTTCTTCGTGGGTTTTTATATCAGAATCTAATTTTGAATCTTGCTTGGTATCATCTGTGAGATTTTCTTCTTTTGATGCTTTTATATGTTTTTCTTCATCTTGGTTTTTTGTGTTATGATTAAGTTTTTCTTCTTTGATATTTTCTTTGTTACTTAAAAGATTTTCTAAAATATTTTCTTTATCTTGTATTTTAGAAGCTTGATTGCCTAGTATATTTTTTAAAGTATTTTCAAGTTTTTCAAAGGCGGTAGCAGTTTGCTTAAGGATGTTTGGATCTTTTATCATTAAATTTTCTGGCTTATTAAGAGCTTTGAAAAAATCATTTTTGATGGAATTTAATTCTTTTAAAATTTTATTAGCCATAGGGGTGATTTTTTCTTGAGCATGACTGGGATTTTTACTTATATAATTTTTAAAATTTTCCAATTTAGAACTTAAATTTAAAAGTGCTTTAAAAGAACTTTGATTTAAAATTTGCTTATTTTCATTTTTGCTAGAATTAATAATATTTTTTAATTCTTTTAAAGTTTCTTTTGGGTTTAAATTTGCATTTGCAAGTTGGGCTATCTGAATACTTAGTTTTTCACTACTAAGACCTTTGATTGTACTTAAAAGAGAGTGAAAACTTTTGGGCAGCAATTCTTCGTTTAGGGCATCTTTTAATTTAGCTTCTAAAAATACGCCTGAATTTTTAAACAAAGGAGCTAAGTTGTTGTTTTTTATTTCACTGGCAGGTTTTAAAATTTGATTTAATCTGTCTAAAACTTGTGTAAAAGTATCGCTTTTTGCAAGTTCTGTGCTTAAAGTTTTTAATTCATTAGCAAAATTAGGAGCTAAATTTAAATTTTTTCCTTGTTTAAGCACAGGGGAATCGGGGTTTTTTTGAGCATTGATTTGATCTAAAAGTTTATTAACAAGTTCTTTTAATTTGGTGCCTGTTTCATTTTGAACAAATTTTGCTAGTATTTCTTCACTGCTAGCGTCCTTGCTTAAACCTAAATTTTGCTTTAAAGCTTGCGCAAGTGCTTCTTTTGGATTGTCCTTTAAATTTGTTTTATCTTTTGAAGTAGAGTTATCTACTTTTAAATCATTTTTTTGCGTATTGGCAATTTGACTTGCTAGTTGAGTATTAATCATCAAATATCACCATATTTCCAGGCTTTTTCTTAAATTTTTTATTTAAAATATTTGGTTTATTGATAGCAAAAAGAATTAAAAATGCTAAAGAAACTATATAAAACCATATAAAACCTTTGATTTCAAAGTATTGCATTAAAAAACCTAAAATTAAAGGGCCAAACAAAGAGCCCAAAGAATAGCAAAAAAGAACTCCACGACCTAACTCTACGCCTTTATTTTTGCTTACTAAAACATCATTTGCTCTAGCAAGTGCTAAAGCATATAAACAAAATATTCCTATACCAAGAGTAATTCCTAAAAAATATTGCATATACAAATGAAGTTTAAAAAAGATAAATATAAGCATAGTGATAAATCCTATGCTTGCGCAAGTGATAATGGCAAATTTGCGACCAAGTTTATCTGAAATAGTTCCTATGATGGTTTGTGCAATAAAACCACCTAAAACCCCACAAAATATAAAATAAGAAACCGCTTTTGTATCAAAACCTTGCAAAAGTATAAATAAAGATGCCATAGAAAAAAAGCCATTTATAAGCATTCCGGCTATAAAGCTTGTGACGATAGCTAAAGGAGCTATATCAAAAATTTTAGGTATAGAAATAGGACTTGATGCGGGCAAAACAGGTTCTTTGATTTTAATTAGATTTAAAGGTAAAGATGAAAGTAAAATTAAAGTTGCACTGAGGATAAATACACTATGTTTGCTTAAATTTAACGCTATGATTAAAACTCCAATACCAAATGCAAGATAAAAAACAATTTCATAAAAACCTAAAATTCTAGATCGAATGGCATTTTTGCTTTTTTCATTAAGCCATGATTCTATGACCATTAAAAGACCATAGTAGCAAATTCCTATGAAAAATCTTAAAACAGCCCAAAAAATAAGATTTTCGCTTACTGTATGAAGCATAGCTGAAATTCCAAAAATAGCCCCAAATAGCCCAAAAGAGCGTATATGACCTATACGAGAAATAATTTTATGAGCACTGATGGTTCCAACAAGAGCGCCTATAAAAAAACAAGAACTTACTACTCCAACAGCTAAAGAACTTTCTCCGTTTTCTTTTAATATAACACCTATAGAGCTTACTATCAAGGCATTACCTGCAAATAAAAATGCCATACCAGCAAAAAGTGCTGTCATTGATTTAATAATTTTTTTTGGACTCATACTTTTTTATATATAAAATAAAAATAAACACACAAACTAGCAAGGATGAAATTCCACAAATATAAGCAAAGATATCTAATTTATCTTGGCGATGTAAAAATAAAAATCCAGCAACCAATATTACATAAGCCATCAATTTAAAGAGAGTAAAAAACATAGTAAAAAAATGGATTTTCTCTTTAATATTTGGCTTTAAATCGTCTTTTAGAACTTTAAAATGAATAATTTTTGATAAATTTTGTTTTTTTTTGATAAAAAGCGATGAAATGAAATTAAAATCTTTTTCATAATTTTTTGATTTTTTTATAATGACTTTTTTATAATTTAAATAAGAAGCAAAAATAATCAATAAAACACTAAAAAAAGCTATTTCATAGCTTAAAAATGTGTCTAATTTAAAATGATTTAACGATAAAAATATGATCCAAAAAAATAAATGAATAATGGCAAAAATACAAAATAGAGCTTTTTTATGTTCCATTATTTGTTCTTTTCTTTTTGAATTTTTTCTTTGATCAACTCATCTCTTTCTTTAAATTCTTCATAGCTTTTTACTTGAACTTTATAAGCTTTATAAACATTAAGTATAGCAGCACTGATCCCCCAAAAAACTCCAAGCCAAAAAAGCCAAGGATAAGGAGTAAATTTTTTAAGCAAATATCCTATTCCCACACCTATAAATACAGCAATAACCATAGAGATACCAAGACTTAAACCATCCGCAGCTTCAAGAGTTTTGCGAATGATTTTTTGTCTTTTGCTGTTGGAATTTTCTAAGTGATTTTTTTCTTCTTTTAAAATATTGCTCATATTCTTTTAAAGCTTTCCCTAACAGCCTCTAATGTTGTATCTATAATTTTATCATCCATTTTTGAACATATAAAGCCTGTTTCAAATTGAGAAGGCGCTAAATAAACTCCATTTTCAAGCATATTTTTGTGAAATTTTGAAAATAATGCTAGATCAGATTTTAATGCATCTTGGTAGTTTGATACAGGATTTTTGGTGAAAAAGTATCCAAACATAGAACCTACATGACAAACTTGTAGCGGAAGTCCTTTTTCATCTGCTAATTTTTTCATTCCTTGGGTAAGTTTTTTTGCTAATTTTCCAAGCTTGTCATAAAGCTTGATTTTCTTTTTGGCTTTTGTAAGACTTGCTATACCTGCAGCCATTGCCAAAGGATTTCCACTTAAAGTTCCTGCTTGATAGACTCCACCCAAAGGACTTAAAATATCCATAATTTGAGCTCTAGAAGCAAATGCTGCTGCAGGTAGACCGCCTCCTATTACTTTGCCAAAAGTAATTATATCTGCTTGGATATGATTGATTCCATAGGAACCAAGGTAAGATGCTCTATATCCACTCATTACTTCATCAAAAATCAGCAGAGTTTGATTGTTTTTACAGATCTTAGCAAGTTCTTCTAAAAAATCTTGTTTAGCTGGAACTAACCCCATATTTCCAGCAATAGGCTCAATGATAACACATGCAATATCTTTATTTTTTTCAAAAAGCTCTTTAACGCTATTTATATCATTATATTTTGCTACTAAAGTGTGTTTAGCTACATCTTCTAAAACACCCAAGGAGCTAGGAGAGTTAAAAGTAGCAGCACCACTTCCTGCACTCACCAATAATGAATCAGAATGCCCGTGATAACATCCTTCAAATTTTAAAATTTTATCTTTTTTAGTAAAGCCACGGGCAAGACGAATAGCACTCATGGTTGCTTCTGTTCCACTACTTACAAAGCGGATTTTTTCTAAATGAGGAAAATCAGATAAAACAAGTTTGGCAAGTTCAGTTTCTAATAAAGTCGGAGCTCCAAAACTTGAACCTTTATGAAGTGCTTTTTGACAAGCTTTTTGTATATCTTTATCGCAATGTCCAAAAAGTAAAGGCCCCCAGCTTTGAACATAGTCTATATAAGAATTTCCATCTATATCGAAAATATAAGCACCTTTTCCATGGGAAATAAATTTTGGCTCACTTTGAACATTTGCAAAAGCACGAACTGGAGAATTTACACCACCTGCGATGAATTTACACGCTTCTTTAAAAGCTTTTTTGTTTGTCATTTTTCTTCCTTGCTAAATTGCTTGATGTAATTATATAAAGTTACAATTTCATCATTTGTTAAAGAGTAATTTGGCATGATTGATTTTGCGTCTTTACTCTGATTAAGAGAATTTTTAAAATTCTCAAAACTAAGATTTTGTATACTTGGAACTTTATAAGCTGTTTTAATACCATTTTTCATATAATATCCTAAAATTTGTTCGCTTCCATCTGCTCCATGACATTCTTTACAACTAATACCCCTTGGATTTTCATAAAGCATTTTAGAGTATTCTTTAAGAGTGATAAAATCAGCACCAAAAAGACTAATATTAAATAAAAAAAACATTAAAACAATTTTCAAAGTTTCACCTTGTTAATGAAGTTTTAATATGATACAATTTTTACTTTAAAAAAGTGATTAAATTTATAGAAGGAAAATAATGACTTTGCTTGATGGTAAAGCTTTGAGCGCAAAAATTAAAGAAGAATTAAAAGAAAAAAATCAATTTTTAAAAAGCAAAGGGATTGAAAGCTGTTTAGCTGTTATCTTGGTTGGAGATAATCCTGCAAGTCAAACTTATGTAAAATCTAAGGCTAAAGCCTGCGAAGAATGTGGAATTAAATCTTTAGTTTATCATCTTAATGAAAATACTACGCAAAATGAACTTTTGGCATTGATTAATACCTTAAATCACGATGATAGTGTTCATGGAATTTTGGTTCAGCTTCCTTTGCCTGATCATATTTGTAAAGATTTAATACTTGAAAGCATTATAAGCAGTAAAGATGTTGATGGTTTTCATCCTATTAATGTAGGATATTTAAATTTAGGCTTAGAAACTGGGTTTTTGCCTTGTACTCCACTTGGAGTTATGAAGCTTTTACGGGCTTATGAAATTGATTTAGAAGGAAAAGACGCTGTTATTATAGGTGCTTCAAATATAGTAGGTCGTCCTATGGCTACTATGCTTTTAAATGCTGGAGCTACAGTAAGCGTTTGTCATATCAAAACCAAAGATTTGAGCTTTTATACTAGACAGGCTGATTTGATTATAGTAGCAGCAGGTTGTGTGAATTTACTTCGATCAGATATGGTAAAAGAAGGAGTGATTGTTATTGATGTTGGAATCAATCGTCTTGAAAGTGGAAAGATAGTTGGAGATGTAGATTTTGAAGAAGTATCTAAAAAATCTAGTTATATAACTCCTGTTCCAGGTGGAGTAGGTCCTATGACTATAGCCATGCTTTTAGAAAATACAGTTAAATCTGCTAAAAATAGACTTAATTAGGAAAAATCTATGGAATTTTTAAAGAGATTATATAAATTTTCGCAGTCTTGGACTGGAACTGTAGTTATTGTTCTTTTGGTGATTTTTTTCTTTATACAAGCTTTTGTTATTCCTTCTGGTTCTATGAAAAACACCTTATTAGTGGGGGATTTTTTATTTGTTAAAAAATTTAGCTATGGTATCCCAACTCCTCATATTCCTTGGTTGGAAATTCCTGTTTTGCCAGATTTTAATAAAAATGGACATTTGATAAAAGCACAAGGGCCACAAAGAGGAGATATAGTTGTTTTTAGAAACCCTAGAAATGAAAAAGAACACTTTGTAAAGCGTTGTGTAGGTACAGGAGGAGATAGGATAGTTTATGCAAATAAAACACTTTATGTAAGAATGCATGAAGGTGATGATTTTATGAAAGAACATTATCCAAATGATCTTGTTACTCTTGGAGGGCAAATTTATGTAAAAGAACCTTATAAACAAAAAGGCATTCATTATGATCCAAAAAAAGATATAGAAAGTGATATCTTGCGCTTTCTTAGCATAGGTGATTTTGCTATGTCTCCAACTTATATTAAAGAACTTGGAAATCATATAGGTTTTAGCGGCGGAAATGCTTATGTTTTTGATGTACCTGAAAATGAGTATTTCATGATGGGTGATAATCGCGATTATTCTTATGATAGTCGTTTTTGGGGTTCTGTTCCTTATAAGTTGATAGTAGGTAAACCTTGGTTTGTATATTTCTCTTGGGATAAAGATAAAAATGTTCGCTGGGAAAGGATAGGGCGTTTTGTTGACACCTTGGAAAATGATGAACAATATATCCATGATCATGATGATGAGGATAAATTAAGCTAATGTTTGTGAAAAACACAAACATTATATTTTTAAAAGCGTGATTTCATCACCTTTTTTTAATTCACTTGTATTTTCTTCGCTTATAAGTAAAAACTCACTTTTAATAAGTGGAAGTATCATACCAGATCCAAATTTATTTTCATTAAATGGTGTAAAAATATCTTTTTCTAAATTTCCTAAGATGAGATTATTTCTTCCACTTTTAAGCTTTAAATCCATACCCATTTTGGCGTAAAATGTTAAAGGATTATCTAGGTTTCCACTTAATAAATCAATGATTTTTTTAGTAAAAATAAAACAAGAAAGATAAGCTGCCATAGGATTTCCTGGTAAAATCAATACGAAATTTTTACCCTTTTGATAAAGCTTAGTAGGCCTTGCAGGGCGTGCTTTTAAACCTTTAAAAAGCGGAGTAAAGCCTAATTCATCTAAAGCTTTTTCCATAAAATCAGCCTCGCCAACGCTTGCACCTCCTGAAGTGATTAAAAGATCAAAATTTGTATTTTTTAAAGCCTCTTTAGTGCTTTTAAAATTATCTTTGATAATACCTAAATAAGAAGCATTTTGAAGCATGGTTAGTAAAGGCAAAGCATTGGCATTATAAATACTTTCTTCATCACATTCTTGCCAAGGTTCTTTTAGCTCATTTCCACTTGAAAAAATACCTATGCGAATTTTTCTTATGACTTCTATTTTATAAAGCCCTTGAGAAGCAAGTAGGGCGATATGTTTATCATTAAGTTTAGTGCCTTTTTGAAGTAAAAGTTCACCTTTTTTTAATTCTTCGCCTTTATAACGATAGGCATTGTATTGTTTAGGAGCTTTTTTAATGATGAGTTTATTTTCTTCTATATACTCATCTTCTAGCATTAAGATAGTATCAGCATTTTTGGGCATTTTAGCCCCTGTCATGATTTTATAGCATTCATTTTTAGCAACTGTATAAAAATTTTTATCTCCTGCAAAAATAGTTCCTTTAATTTCCAAAGCCTCATTGATATCAGCATAATTAAAAGCATAGCCATCAAGAGCAGCATTGTCAAAACTGGGTAGATTTTTTCTAGCATATAAATCTTTAGCTAAAATTCTATCTTTTGCTTTTTCAAGGCTAATAAGTTCACTTTCATCTAAGCATGAAATTTGATTTTCTAAGTCTTTTAAGGTTTCAAAGATATTTTTCATTCTTCAAGCCTTGTGATTTTTACACCTAAACCTTTAAATTTTTCTTCTAAATTTTCATACCCCCTATCAAGATGGTAAATTCTATGGACTTTGCTTGTACCTTTAGCTGCAAGAGCTGCTAAGATAAGGGCTGAGGAAGCACGCAAATCTGTAGCCATGACATCAGCAGCGTTAAGTTCTTTTCCGCCTACTATAGTAGCAATATGACCATTGAGTTTAATATCCGCACCCATTCTTAAAAGTTCACTTACATGCATGAAACGATTTTCAAATAGTCTTTCATCGATAATACTAGTTCCATTAGCTTTTAAGGCTAATGCCATAAACTGCGCTTGCATATCGGTTGGAAAGCCTGGATATTCACTTGTCATGATTTCTACAGGTTTAATTTCTTTAGCAGGAAGTAGGGTGATACCATCTTCTGCAATCAGAGTTTCAAAACCCATTTGATGAAGTTTTGCTAAAACTGCACTAAGATGAGTGGCGTTAACTTTATCTAAAGTAATTTTAGAATTTGTAATAGCCCCTGCACAAAGATAAGTTCCTGCTTCAATTCTATCAGGTATAACGCTAAATTCTTTAAATTCTAAAAGTTCCCCATCACTACCATAAATTTCAAGCTCATCTGCACCTATGCCTTTGATTTCAAGTCCTGCGTCTTTTAAAACTTCGCAAAGTTGAACTACTTCGGGTTCTTTTGCAACATTTAAGAGTTTAGTTTTACCTTTAGCTAAAGCTGCTGCCATGATGATGTTTTCGCTACCTGTAACCGTGATTTTATCAAAAAGAATTTCATTGCCTTTTAAATTTCCACTAGCTACGACATAACCTTGTTTGATTTGTATATTTGCCCCCATTTTTTCCAAGGCTAAAAGATGTAAATCAATAGGTCTTTGTCCTATAGCGCATCCTCCAGGTAAAGATACTTCACAATGTCCAAAACGAGCAAGTAAAGGCCCTAGAGTAAGTATGGAAGCACGCATTTTACGCACAATGTCATATTTGGCTATAGTTTGATTAAGAGTGATTGTGTTTAATAAAGCACTATTGTTTTCAAAATTGACCTTAGCTCCTAAATTTTCTAGTAAAGATATAAGAGTTTTTATATCAGCAACATTAGGAACATTGTTGATTTTTACTTCGTTTTTGGCAAGTATGCTTGAAACGATCAAGGGTAGGGCGGCATTTTTTGCTCCGCTTATTGTAACATTTCCGCTTAGATGATTTGTGCCTTCGATTTCTAGATAAGTCATATTTTTCCTTGAAAAAGTTTAAAAATGCATCATTATAGCATTCTTAAACTTTTGAAAAAATATAATCAAGCTTGTTGGCTTTGGAGTTCTTGAATTTGAGCTTGAATTACATCTGCTTGAGATTTTAGCACATCAATTTGTTTTTGAAATGTCGTTTTCATTTGTTCGTTAGCGTTTGTCATTTTTTGAGTAAGTTCTGCAATTTTAGCTAAAATTTCAGCTAATTTTGCTATTAAAGCCTCTAATGCGGGATTTACGCCACCTTTGCTACTTTGGATGGAATTTTGGTCTTTGTGGTTTTCTATTTTTTCTTGACTTACTTTGATTTCATATTCTTTTTCATTTTTTGAATTTGTTTGACTTAAACTTCTTGCTTCATCTGAAATTTGAATTTTAACCACATTGTCACTATGAACATTACTTACCAAATCATTGTCTTTGTTTATTTGTGTTTGATAATTGCTAAAATTTTTTGTCAAAGTATCTATTTTCATCTTAAATCTTTTTAAATTAATTTATATTGTTATCGGTTTTTTTATTTATAAATTTATATTAATGATAATTATTTTAAGGATATTTTATTTTAGATTTTCATATTTATATTTTAAATGCAAAAAAGACTAAAGCTTCATAAAGTTTTTAAGTATTTTTTTACCTTTTTGAGTTAAAACCGCTTCGGGGTGAAATTGCAATCCATAAATAGGATATTTTTTATGTTTAATTGCCATAATAATATTTTCTGAATTATGAGCTAAAATTTTGCATTTTTTAGGCATAGAACTAATATACAAAGAATGATATAAGCAAATTTCAATTTCTTTTTTAATACCCTTAAAAATAGGATCTTTTTTAAAATAAAGTTTAGAAATTTTACCATGCATGGGATTTTGTATTTTAGAAACCCTGCCGCCAAAAACTTCAGCTATACACTGATGTCCTAAACATATACCTAAAATTTTTTTATTTTTTTTAAAATATTTGATTGCTTTTAAGCTTAATTTAGATTCCTTGGGAGAATGAGGGCCAGGAGAGATGATAAGATGAGTGAAATCAAATTTTTCTAATTCTTTAGCTTTTTTAAAGGTATCATTTTTTATCACTTTACATTCAAAACCAAGTTCTTTAAGATGATAGATGATGGTATAACTAAAAGAATCATAATTATCTATAAATAAAATTTTCTTCATTGTAATTTTACCTTTTTTAAACCACGCACGGAATTAATACAATAAATATTTTCTGCTTCAAATAAATCTTGTTTAAATAATGCTTTTTCTTTTATCAAACCAAGATTGATTAAGAAATTTCTATATACGCCATTTAACATACCGCTTTGAATTTGTGGAGTATAAAATTGAGAGTTTTTTTCTAAGATGAGATTGGTTCTTGAACCTTCGCAAAGTTCATCTTTTTCGTTAAAAAAAGCTATGTCATAACACAAGTTTTGATGCCATTTGTATGAGTGTTGATTATAAAAAGTACGCAAAGAGCTTTTGTGATAGAGATTGTCACTTTTTGAGTTAATTTTATCATCACTTAAAAGCAAAATATCGTTTGAATTTTGTTTTAAGGCACTTTGTTGAAATTCGTATCTTCCGTCTTTGTATAAAATAAGCTTTAAAATTCCTTCTTTGTGTGGATTTTTAAAGGGTAGGGGAAAATTATAAAATAAAGAGTGTTTTTTATGGAAAATTTTTTCATCGAGTTTAAAAAGTGTAAAATTTTGATATTCTTTATAAGAATTTTTTTGATTTAAAATATTATAAAAATCTTTAAAGATGTTGTGAGTATTAAAATTAAATTTAAGAGCTGAATTTATAAGCCTTAATAAATGTTCTTTTAAAAATAAAATTTGAGAATTTTTAAAATACATGGTTTCAAAAAGATGAAAATCACAAGGATTTAAGATCGCGCTTTTAAGTTTTAATTCTTCAAATTCATCTTTGAAATTTGAGTCCCAAACCAAGCCACTACCCGTGCTATAAGTATAAATTTCATCTTGTTTTTCTAAGGTGCGTATGGCTACGCTAAATTTATTTTTATTTTTGTGTATTAAACCTATGGTTCCGCAGTAAATACCACGCTCTCTTTGTTCTAATTCTTTAATAAATTTGATACTTTCAAGCTTTGGAGCACCTGTAATAGAACCGCAAGGAAAGAGAGCTTTAAAAATTTGATATAAAGAAATATTTTTTTTAAGTTTTCCTTGTACGCTTGAAGTCATTTGATGTAAAGTAGGATGACTTTGAATTTCAAAAAGTTTGGTTTTTAAGCTTTTTTTTGTGATGATTTTTGAAAGATCGTTGCGTAAAAGATCGCAAATCATAACATTTTCACTTAGATTTTTTGTATCATTTTGCAAGAAGGTTTTATTTTCTTCATCTTTTATAGGATCTTTATCACGCTTAATTGTGCCTTTCATAGGTTTTGTAAATATTTTTCTTTTTTTGGTCTTGAAGAAAAGTTCAGGTGAGAAGGACAAAATTTCTCTTGTTTCATCTTTTATAAAAGCTTTAAATTCAGTATTTTGTCTAGAAAGCAAAAGTTTAAAAAGTTCAAAAGAATCCATTTTGCTATGAAATTTAAAATTTTGAGTGAGGTTGATTTGATAAACTCTTCCTTTGGAGATTGCCTCTTTAACCTTGATGAAATTTTCTTTGTAATTATCTTGATCTAAAAAATTTATAAATTCAGGAATAAATTTTTCTTCATCAATATCTTCTTTTTGAAATTTTTTTCTTTTTTTAAAAGCAAATATAGACAAATAAGCTTTTTTACTTGTGAAATTTTTATCTTGAAAATATCTATATAGCTCATAATCAGCAAGCATTAAAATATAAAAATCATTTTTATATTTTTCTATAAATTTAAAGCACTTTTTACTTTCTTTGTGGTTAAAGGCTTTTAAAGTGTGTTTTAAATCATAGTAAAAATATCCACCAAAAACAGCATAGTTTTCAAGAGTCACTTAATTCCTTTGCAACCTGTGCGGCAAGTTTTAATTTATCATTATCAAAATGAGTATAAATTCTTGAAGTATTTAAACTCGCATGTCCTAAAGCTTCTTGAACTAAAATTAAATCTTTTTGCTTTTTATAAAGTAGGGTGGCAAAAGTATGACGCAACATGTGAGCACCATTTTTTTGTTTGCGAATTCCTGCACGAAATAAAAGCTGTTCTACTATGCGACTGACATAAGATTGGGTCAGTGGAGTGCCTTTTTTATTGACAAAAAGCAGGGCGTCTTTGCTCATATAATTAATACTTACATTTTTAAGCAAATCGTAAATAAGTTCTTTTTTTATCATTACAACACGATATTTATTGCCTTTAGCTCTTATTCTTATGATATAAAGATCGTTTTCTTCGCTAATATCACCCATTTTGATATTGATAGCTTCGCTTACCCGTATGCCTGTAAAAATGATGATTTTAATAATAAGTTTATTGCGTATGGTATTGTTTTTAAAATCTGCATTTTCAATAGCATCAAGAAATTTTTTAAGTTCTTCTTCACTCATAAATTCAGGTAATTTTACCCCTTTAGAACCCGCTATACCTGCCCAGTTTTTAAGATTGATATTGAAAATATGCGCTTTTTCATCTTCTTCATTTTGCTTGTCTAAAAAATCAAAAAAATTAATCACAGCAATACGGTAATTTTTTTTACTTGCATCTGATAAAGCACCTGTTATACTTGCTAAAACTTCTACAATGAGTTCTTCATCAATCTGTTTTAAAGAGTAAAGCTTGTAAAAATTTAAATATTCAAATACTTTTTTTAAAGGATTAAAATAAGTATTAATTCCACTTAAACCAGCATTTCTTGCTTTTTTTGCTAGAGCGTCAAGTTCTTCAATGTTTTTTACACCTTTTGCAAGAGCAAAATTAACTTCTGCTAAAGCTTGTGGATTTTTTAATTCTTTGTTAGATAGCGAGTTGAGTTTAAATTTTACATATTTTGCTAGCCAAAATAAGAATGATTTTTCAAAATTTTCTTCACAATCTAAAGGGTATTTCATAAAAACTTTTCCTAAATCTAAAATTTTAGCTTTTTAACTAGAAAAGGTATTTTAGTATTAACTTAGTAAAAAAAAGCTTTTTTAGGAAAAAGTTTGTTTTTATATGCAAGCCAAAAAGATTGAAATATTTTTTTAAATAAATCTTATATCAATCATAAAAAGATATGATAAAAGGTAAAAATATGTAAAATTTATAATTTTGTATTGAAAACTGTAATTTTCAAACTTTTTTATATACACCTAGATTATTCTACTTTGATATAGATTAAGCTACTATTTTTACATACTTTTATGATTTTACCTTTTGAGTGAAATAAACTTATCCATAAAATATAATGTAAAAAATTGATAATTTTATTTTGTAAATTAAAATTATATTTTATTTTTCTTGAAAACTATAAAGAATATTTAAAAATTAAATGATTTTATATTATTATCAAAATATACATAAAAATGATAACTTGTGCATTAAATTTTTTAATCCCCTATTCTTGATTTTTAGTTAAAGTAAATATTCTTAGTTATAAAATTTTTAAGAATATTTTTATTTTAATAGTTTTATAATGGTTATTACATAAAAACTTAATAAAAAGTTTTATCAAAACCAAATTTCAAGGAGAAGGTAATGAAATTTCCAGTAAAATTAGCAAGATCTATTGTTGTATGTGCTTTTTTAGCAGGTATAAGTGCCAGTGCATTAAGTGAAGGTAAAGAATATGTAATTCTTAAAAATCCTATTGCTAACGCTGATAATTCATTGATTGAAATTTTTTCTTATCGCTGTACTCATTGCTATGATCATCACAAATTTAATACCATGGGTAAAGTTAAAGAAAAATTACCTAATTTAACTTATAAATTTTATCCTGTAAGTTCTATGGGAGATTATGGAAAGCAAGCTAATGAAATTTTTGCTTTTGCGGCATTTAAAGATGGTGTAAATAAAGCTGATCCTACGGATAAAAATAGCTTAACTCATAAAGTTGCTGAAGCTTATTTTAATGCATATTTTAAGAAAAAACAAAGATGGGAAAATGGTAAAAATCCTGAAGCTTTTTATAGTGTCGGTTTAAAAGCAATGAATGTAAGTAAAGCTGATTTTGAAAATTTCTTAAAAACTCCAGAGGCTGCAGAGCTTTTAAAAAGTTATGAAATTGCCAATCCTATTTCGCAAAATTATGGCACCCCTGCTTTTGTTGTTAATGGAAAATATCAAATCGTTCCAAGTGCAATTAACTCTCCAGAGGCTTTGATTGAAATTACTAAAGAACTTAGCAAGCAAAAATGAGTTGTATAAAAATGAAAGATAATTGCAGAAATTTTTCACTTTCCAAATGGCAAGATACGCGCAAACCTTGGTTAATTTTGATTATAGTTACTATAGGGCTTACTTGTATAGCGCATTTTTTATTTCAAGAATATCTTTTTATGGAACCTTGCGAACAATGTGTGTATATAAGATTTGATATGCTTGTTATGGCTATAGGTGGTATGATTGCATTAATCAACCCTAAAAATAATATTATAAAAATTTTTTCTTATGGCTTAGCTTTTTATGGAATTTGGCTTGGCTTGGAGCATTGTATAACTTTAAATCATATTCATGAAGTGGTTCATTCTGAAAATCCTTTTGCAGGTGTAGATGGATGTCGTGAAATTCCTATTTATCCATTTAATTTACCTTTGCATGAGTGGGCTCCTAGTTGGTTTTTGCCAACAGGAGAATGTGGGATGGATACCCCTGTAGTTCCAGAAAATGCTTATAATCATCTTAATGCTTTTCAAAAATTTTTTATAGGAACTCCACCTAATTTTGAAAATGGGCTTTATAGCAATGGTTGGTATTTGATTCCTAGTTTAAAGTTTATGAATATGGCAATTTGCTGTCTTATAGCATTTTTATGTTGTTTTATTGTGCTTTTTGCAATGTTTATAGTCTATGTTTTAGATAAAAATAAACCTAATGCTAAAATTTTTGCATTGGTGATTGTTATTTTGGTTTTGATGCTTAAATTTATAGGCGAACCAAAAAATCCAAATCAAAATATAGCTAGTTTAAATCATTTAAATCAAGTCATTTAAAGATACTCTTAAAATACGCAACAAATTATTTTTGTTGTGTATTATTAAAATTTTATTAAGCTATCTTAGGATGGCTTAAATAATTTTAAAGGATTGATCATGAGACTTAGCAAAACTCTTTGTATGGCACTTTTGGCGGGTTCTACCCTACTTGCACCTAATGCTTTAATGGCCATGGGTGGTCCTAGTGGAGCGAAAATAGATTGGCAAATTCAAGGACAAATAGGTGCGATTAAAATGAATCCTTATGGATTGTCTCCTTTGACCGCTATTATTATGGATAATGGTTATGTCTTAAGTGATATAAAAGTAACCATTGTTCCTAAACCAAATGGTCAAACTATTTCTTATAATGTGAATTCTAAAATGGCTAAGACTTATGGTGGAATTCCTATTTTTGGACTTTATCCTTCTTATTTAAATACAGTAAAGGTAAGTTATACTAAAACTGCAAATGGTAAAAGTCAAAAAGTCATTGATGAGATTTATAAAATTACAACTCCAGGGGTTAGCATAGAACCAAGTGGAAGTACTGATCAAAGAGGAACTCCTTTTGAAAATGTGAAAGTATTAAAAATGGATCCAAAATTTTCAGATAGGCTATATTTAGTAAATAATGCTCCTGGAAAACAATCTGGCAAAGGCTCACAATCTGTATGGAATAATCCTGTAGGTGGTGCTATGGAATGGGATGAAAATTCAAATGTCTTTATCATAGATACTAAGGGTGAAATCAGATGGTATTTTGATAACGATAAACTAATGAACTGGGATAATATTTACAATCGTGGAATTATGATGGGTTTTCATCAAAACAAAGATGGAGCTTTAACTTGGGGATTTGGTCAAAGATATGTAAAATACGATATCTTAGGAAGAGAAATTTTCAATCGCAAATTACCTGCTACCTATATAGATTTTTCTCATGCTATGGACAATATGCAAAATGGGCATTATTTATTAAGAGTAGCTTCAGCAAATACTTTGCGTCCAGATGGTAAGCATGTACGCACAGTGCGTGATACTATTATAGAAGTAGATGAGAATGGTAATGTTGTTGATGATTGGAGATTGTATGAGATTTTAGATCCTTATAGAAGTACTATTATCAAAGCTTTAGATCAAGGTGCAGTGTGTTTAAATATAGATGCAAGCAAAGCGGGTAAAACTTTAAGCGATGAAGAACTTGCCAAAATGGATGAAAGCGACAAATTTGGAGATATAGCAGGTGCAGGTATAGGTAGGAATTGGGCTCATGTAAATAGCGTTGATTATGATCCAAGTGATGATAGTATTATTATTTCTAGTCGCCATCAAAGTGCTGTTGTTAAAATTGGTCGTGATAAAAAAAATAAAATGGATTTTAGGGGCACATAAAGGGTGGAATAAAGAATTTCAAAAATATTTATTGCAACCTGTAGATAAAAATGGCAAAAAAATTGTTTGTGATGATGATTATAGCAAATGCCCAGGTTATGAAAATGACAATGGTGGATTTGATTTCACTTGGACGCAACATACAGGCTGGAGAATTGATAGTAAATCAAACAAGCGTTATATTTATATAAGTGTTTTTGATAATGGTGATGCAAGAGGAGCTGAACAACCTGCGTTTGCAAGTCAAAAATATTCTCGTGCTGTAATTTATAAAATCGATCAGCAAAATAAAACTGTGGAACAAATTTGGGAATATGGTAAAAATCGTGGAAATGAATGGTTTTCTCCTGTAACTTCTCTAACTCAATATGAACCAGATAAAGATTCTATTATGGTTTATAGCGCAACAGCTGGAATGGCTTTTGATCTTAGCAAAGGTGTAAGTCTTGGAGAGCCAAAACCTGAAATTGATGAATTTAACTGGGGTGCTAAGGAGCCTTCGGTTCAAATTCAATTTAGCGGTTCAGGCACGGGTTATCAAGCAATGCCTTTTAGCGTTGATCAAGCATTCAATCCTAAAAAATAAAACAATAAGCCCAAAAATAAATTTGGGCTTATTTATTTTTTTTAAATAAAATTATCTCTGAAAATTTTATTTAATCAAGGATATAGTATGCGTAATTTTTTTTGCAAATTTGTTTTAGCGCTTGTATTTTGCTCAAGTTTTGCGTTAGCAAATAATAGTTTTATTACTCTTAATCCAAATTTACCCAACTCCGAAAATAGTGTAATAGAAGCATTTTCTTATAAATGTATACATTGTTATAATCATCATAAATTTGGAACCCTTGAAAAACTAAGAGAAGCTTTTCCAAATTTGCATTTTAAACTCTATCCTGTAAGTTTAATGAATGGAGATTTTTCCAAAGAAATGAATGATCTTTTTGCCTTTGCTCAATACAAAGATGAGCAAAATGGTAAAGACGCGAGTTATTCTGATAGTTTATCTCATAAACTTGCTGATGTTTATTTTGTTTCTTATTTTTTAAACAAGCAAAGAAATTTTTCGAATTTAGATGAATTTTACGACATAGGTTTAAAGGCTATGAATGTAAATAAAAATGAAGTATTAAATTTTTTAAATACCCCAAAAGCTAAAGAAATTTTAAGCGAGTTTCAAAGAGCTAATGATATAGCTAAAACCTATGGCACCCCTGCTTTTGTTGTTAATGGAAAATATCAAATTAACCCAAGTGCAATCAATTCGATGCAAGATTTAGAAGATCTAGTTAAAAAATTAAGCAATATGAAATAATAAATTTTTTAAGGCAATAAAAATTGCCTTAAAATTATTTTTTGATCATATTTGTATAAGGTCCATAGCGATGTTGGGTTGTAGAAAAGCTATCATCATAAGGTCCTACATCCATATCTAAAGGTTTAACCTTTCTATCTGGAAAGTCTTTATCTCTATTTGCTTTAATAGGGCGAGCTTGTGAATTCATGTAAGCTGCTACATCATAAGCATCTTCAAGACTTAAGTCAGGCGCACCTTGAGGCATATTTTCTTTAATATAAGAAGCAGCTTTGATAAGACGATACATTCCAGCTCCTGTATTATAACTATCATTGCCCCAAAGTGGTGGATAAAGATAATACGCCCCTGCACTATCCTCATTTTTAAGCCCTAATCCATTTTCTTGATGACAAACGGCACATTTATCCATATAAATTGCCTTACCTTTTTTAGGATCAGCTGCTCTCGAGATGAAATCTATCTTCTTAAGCCCCTGCCCTTCTATCTTAGCTCCTACTGGAACTCCTTGAGATAACCATTGCATATAAGTTAGCATGGCTTTCATTTCAGGCGCATCACTAGGCATTCTTTTGCCATTCATAGAGCGTTCAAAACAGCCATTGATCCTATCTGCTAAGGTAATTACTTTATCTCCTCTGGCATTATATTGTGGAAATCTTGCCCAAATTCCTACAAAACCTGATTGATTTTGTACACTTCCACCATTAGCATGGCAACTTGAACAAGAAAGATTATTTCCCGCAAATCTTTTTTTAGGATCTTTGGCCTGTGGACCTACATATTTACTTGTTTCATTAAGAATTTTATTTCCCAAAATAACCATTTTGCTATATTCTGAATTTTTTGGCATTTTAGTTTCATCTATAGTACCATCTTCATTTAAAGCCTTAGGTAAATTCCATTTGGCAGTAGGTAGATCAATACCTGTTGCACTCTTAGTTTTTTCCAAATTTGGATCTAAGGCTAAAGCACAACTTCCACATAACAACAAAGTTAAAACTATAGAAAATTTATTCATCGTTTTTCCTCCTTAAATTTGTCTAATTCGAATTCAGTATATAACTTTGCTTCAAAAAAGTCAATAAAAGTTAATAATATTTCAATAAAAAACTTCAAATTCTTAAAACAATATTTATTTGCCTTATAATTAAAACTTTAAAATAAAAATAAAGTTTTTTTTGATAAAATTGAAGCTTGCAATATTTTTAAAGGTTGGTTTAATGAAAAATTTAAGCATTCAAGAAAAAAAAGACTTAGATAACTGCGTTTTTCAAAATCTTGGAAGGCAAGATACTTTTACTTTAAGTGTGATTTTTAAAAATTTTTATTTAAAAATTAAAGCATTTATTTATTCTAAATAATACCACTTAAAATCTTTTTTTGTGTAAGAAAGATCTTTAAAAGAAGGCGATTGGATAAATAGTTTGCACTCTTTATCCAAATTTTCTATTCCGTATATTTTCATAGCCATTCTTGAGTCATGTCTTGTAAGTTCTATTCCAACGCAAGCTTGATTGTTGATTTTATAAAGCAAAGTACCGCCATCTTTTTCATCTATATTTAAAACATCCAAATTCTTATCTTTACTCATATCTTTTACATCTTTACTAAAAGAATATCGGAGTTTATAATATATCATAATATCCTGCATGGTATTTTTCAAATTTTGTAAATTTTCATTAATCAAGTATCCATTATTTTTATAAAGTTTTAAAAAATCTTCATTAAGAAATTTTTGAAAACTTTTATCTTTAGATAATTTTTGACAAGAGTTATAGCTATTTAAAATTCTAACTTGACCAGCTTCTATTAAAAGCTCAAGGCAATCTTTATTTTCTTGTGAAAATTGTACTAATTTAACTTCTTGAATCTTAAAATCTTTGTTCGGTTTTTTTTCATAAGCAAAATCATTTAATTTTTCGTAAATATTAGCAAAACTTAAAGAATATAAACTAAAAAAAAATAAAATACACTTTTTCATTGAAAAAAATCTTTGTATTTATTTTTTAGAAATTCCACGACTTCTAAAATTTCATCAACCCCTTCTTTGTTCGAATTTTCGAGCACATTATCTATATTATCGATATAAGCTTCTATTGCATTTTCTAATTTTTCTCTTTTAACTCCAGCGTATAAAAGCATAGCTTCTAAAACTATGCTAAGCTCATATTGTAAATCTTCTAGTTCATTTTTTAAGGTTTTATTATTGTTTTGATTCATTGTTTTCCTTTTTAAGTTCTTTGCTTTTAATTAAATCAATAATTTGAGCCTTAATATGATTATAATTTGCTCCATCTTTAAATGTCGCAAAAAGTCCACCACTAGCATTTTTATGTCCACCACCACCTACTAAATTTTTAGCCATTAAACTTACATCTATTTTTCCATTTGCACGAAAACTTAAGGTTTTTCTAGAACTAACATCAATAAAAAAGTCATAATCAGGATTTTTTACTAAAAAATCATTTCCAATAACAGAAGTATTGCCTATATTTGAAGTTAAGATGCCTTTATGGCCTTCATATTCTATACTGAAATTTTCTTTTAGCTCACTTAGTTTTTCAACTACAAAATAAGAAATTAAATTAGAAAGAGTATCATCATTTTTTCTGGCAAAATAATCCTTTTTTATAAAATGAGTAGCATTATCGAGTAAAATATTCGCATTTTCTTTTCCTATAAATTTCCAAGCCTTATCAAGCAAGAAAAACATATAATCAATTTGCGATTCTTTAAACATTACGCGATTTATTTCTTTTGCATTGGCAATCAAGCCTAAAAAAACCTTTCCAAGTTCAAAATTTTCATCCTCGCTTAGCCAAATATCAACAGCATTAACTACATCAACAAATTTTGAAAGTTTTAAAACTGGGGTGCAGATTTTAGAGAAAAAATCATAAACGATTTTAGTTGCACATCTTTTAGAATCAAGTAAATACCAAGAATATTTTTGAGCGCATTCTTCACCACTCTGATGATGATCAAGAAGAAAAATTTTAATATTTTTCTCTTTACAAATTTTTTCAAATTCTTCGCATTGATTTAAATTTAAATTTAAATCTGTTATTAGAATAATAGCTTTTCCGAAATTTTCATCTTTTTCTATATCGCCTATAATAGAGTTAAAATTTTCATTAATTTCTTTACCATAATTAGAATTATAAAATTTCACATTTTTAAAATAAAAATTTACTACAAATTGACAAGCATAACCATCAAGATCTGTGTGCGAAAGATGATAAATTTTCATTATATTCCTTAAAGTTCTATCCTAATAATACCCTCGGTATTAAAATTTGTATTTTCTGCAATTTCTGCAAAACTTAACACTACTATATTAATGCTAAAATTATAACAAATATCAGCAATGAATTTTCTAAGTTGCGGTTCAACGCAAAGTATAAAAGGCTTGATACGACCATTTGCTACCGCGGCAACTTCAGCCCTTAGAGTATCTACTAAAGTGCCTGTTTGAGCTACACTTAAAGGCAAGTGATAACTTCCATCTCTAAATTGTACATTTTCCATTAAAACTGCAGAGCTAGCAGAGTCTAAGATAAAAATATCCAAATTTCCTTTATCATCTAAATACATATTTGTAATCATCCTAGCTAAAGACGCCCTTACATGTTCAATAATCATATCAAAACTCTTGCTTACTTCTGCTATATCGCTTACAGATTCTAAAATAGTAAGCATATCTTTAATTGGTATGTGATGCTTAAGCAAGTCTTTGAGAATTTTTTGAATAAGACTTACAGGTGCAACACCTAAAGCACCTTCTACAATGATTGGATAATCATTTTTAACCTTATCAAGAAGATTTTGCACCTCTTGGCGTGTAAGAAGTTCGCTTGCGTGTGCTTTGATAAGTTCGCTCATATGTGTTGAAATAACACTTGCAGGATCTATTACTATATAGCCATTTAATGTTGCTTCATCTTTTAAATTCGCATCAATCCAAAGTGCATCAGAGTTAAAAGCAGGTTCTTTTGTAGCAATCCCTTCTATCTCTTCTGTGATAAAACCACTATCCATGGCTAAATATTTATCCGGATAAATTTCAGCACTTGCTATAGACACGCCCTTGAGTTTAAAACTATACTCATTTGGTTTAAGTCTTAAATTATCTCTTATTCTTATTTTTGGCATTAAAAATCCTAAACTTTCAGCAATACTTCTTCTCATTGAGCGAATTCTTTCTGTAAGTTCGTTTTCAGCAAGCTTAATAAGTCCGTATCCAAGTTCAAGTTCTAAAATTTCAACTTTGAGTATGTCGTTAATCTTGTACTCTTCTTCTTTGAGAATTTCCTCTTCGCTTTTCTTAGCAGGTGCTGCCGTTGTCCCACCTGCTCCACTTTGAGATGCAGCTGCGGCACTTGGTTTGCTTTTTTTAACTGTGGTTATATCAATTTTACCTTCCTTAACCTGCTTGGTAAGATAGCCAAGACTTAAAAAAACTAAAGCCATAAAGCCCAAGGATAAAGTTGGCAAACCAGGTACTAACGCAAAGATAAAAAGTACAAAACCTACTATTAAAAGTGTGCGATATTCACTTAAAAGTTGAGTTAAAGTTCCTTCTGCAAAATTTTCCTCATCTTTGCTTGCACGAGTGATAATTATAGCGGTTGCAGTAGAAGTAATAAGCCCTGGAATTTGCGATACAAGTCCATCGCCTATGGTTAAAATAGTATAAGTAGATGCAGCATCGCTTAAAGCCATATCGTGCTGAAAAGATCCTATTAAAAAACCACCTATGATATTTATAATAGTTATGATAATTCCTGCAACAGCATCTCCTTTGATAAATTTAGAAGAACCATCCATTGCACCATAGAAGTTTGCTTCAGCAATAACTTCTTGACGTCTTGCTCTAGCGGTTTGTTCATCGATAAGTCCTGCATTTAAATCCGCGTCAATAGCCATTTGTTTACCCGGCATTGCATCAAGTGTAAATCTTGCTTGTACTTCAGAAACCCTTGTACTACCTTTTGTTACAACCATGAAATTAATCAATACTAAGATACAAAATACAATCACACCAATGACCATATTTCCACCAACAACAAATTCTCCAAATGCTGCTATAATCTCACTCACAGCTTCAGGGCCGTTTTGCCCTTCGCTTAAAATCATCCTTGTAGTAGCTATATTTAAAGAAAGTCTAAATAAAGTAATAATCAAGATTAAAGTTGGAAAAGTTGTTAAATCTGTCGGTTTAGGTATATAAATAGAAATTAAAATAATTAATACCGATAAAGCTATACTTAAAGCTAAGAAAAAGTCCAAAATAGGACTTGGTAAAGGAACTATAATAATAGCTAAAATGCAAACTAAAAAACCAACAATAGTTAAGCTTTTAGCTTTTAAAACAGGAGCAATTAAAGGCCCCAAAAAAGGAAAAACTAAATCGACTATTTTATTTTTTGCCATTATTTTTCATAATATCTTCTAAAGTAATAGAATCTAAAAATTCATCTACTTTATTTTGTAAATTTACTAACATAGGCATTAAGGTGCAATTTTTTTCTTTATTATTTGGACAAGTACCACCGCTGCATTCAAATACACTGATATCCTTTTTTTCAGCACTATTAACAATTTCTTTTATAGTATATTGATTTGGTTCTTTGATTAATGCAAAACCACCTTTTGCCCCTTTAAAGGATTTTAACAAGCCATCTTTAGCTAAAGTTTGTAAAATTTTAGCTAAAAAACTTTTGGGAATATCAAGCTCTAAAGCTAAAGAATCTACATCTTGAGGTGCTTCTTTTTGAGAAATATAAATTAAAGAAAGTAAAGCGTATTCGCTAGCTTTGGTAAATAGCACAAATTCTCCTTATTATAACTACAGAAATAGCTGTAATTATAATAAATAATTCTTAGAAAAAGACTTAAATTTTGACAAAACCTTCTAAAAAGGATAAATTCAGTTTATTTTTTGCTTTTTAAGATAAAATTACAGTTCTTTAATTTTATTATTTTACCAATCAGGAGGTCTATCATGGCTTTGGATTCGGCCAAAAAAGCAGAAATAGTTGCGAAATTCGCTAAAAAACCAGGTGATACTGGTTCAACAGAAGTTCAAGTAGCTCTTTTAACTGCAAGAATTGCAGAACTTACAGAACATTTAAAAATCTACAAAAAAGACTTTTCATCAAGACTAGGACTTCTAAAACTTGTAGGTCAAAGAAAAAGACTTTTATCTTATCTTAAAAGAAAAGATTATAATTCTTATAGTAAGTTAATTACTGAATTAAATCTTAGAGATAAATAATTTTTAAGCCCTTTTTACGGGGCTTTTTCTTTTTAAATTTCTTCTTTTGTAATCAGTTTTATATATCAAAAATACAAGAAAAATCTTACAAGATTTCCCTTTGTCCTTTGGCATCAGGTTCGCTTAAAATCCCGTTTTGCGTAAGTTGTTCAATAATATTTGCAGAGCGGTTATAGCCGATTTTTAAACGGCGTTGCAAATAAGAAATGCTTGTTTTTCCATCTTCTAAGATCACTCTTTTGGCTTCTTCATAAAGCTCATCTACTTCCCCATCAAAGCTTTCATTTGTTGTAACACCCACGCTTTGCTGATCTTTTAAAAAGCTTTCATCATATTCTACGCTTTGTTGATCCTTTAGAAAATCCACGATTTTTTCTATTTCAAATTCGCTTGCAAAAGGCGCATGCAAACGCACTATAGAGCTTGTTCCAGGAGGAGTAAATAAACAATCCCCTCTTCCAAGTAAACTCTCAGCACCCATAGCATCTAAAATAACTTTAGAGTCAACTTTTTGCCCTACTTTATAAGAAATTCTACTTGGCAAATTCGCTTTGATCAGCCCTGTTACAACATCAACAGAAGGTCGTTGTGTAGCTACAATCAAGTGAATTCCACTTGCTCTTGCCATTTGTGCAAGTCTTCCTATATAAAATTCTACATCTTTACCCGCAGTCATCATCAAATCGGCAAGTTCATCAATAATTACTACAATAAAAGGGAGCTCTTCGCTACCTAATTCTTTCATTTTTTCATTGTAATTTTCTATATTTTTGGTTTTTGCATCTGCCATTAAACGATAGCGTCTTTCCATTTCAGCCACCATATTTGAAAGCGCATTGACCGCTTTTTTTGGATCTGTGATAACAGGAGTTAAAAGATGAGGAATATCATTATAAATGCTAAATTCAAGCATCTTAGGATCTATCATCATCAAACGCAAGGTTTTAGGAGAGTTACGATATAAAAGACTTAAAAGCATAGAATTTATCCCCACACTTTTACCGCTACCTGTAGTTCCTGCGATGAGTAAATGCGGAAGTTTTTTAAGATCGGTTACAAAAGCATTGCCTACTATATCTTTGCCCAAAGCTATAGTTAAAGGACTTTTAGCATTTTTAAAAACTTCGCTTTGTAAAATTTCTCTTAGATAAATAGTTTGAATTTCATCATTTGGGACTTCTATGCCTACAACATCTTTTCCTGGTATTGGAGCTTGAATACGGATTGATTTTGCCATTAAAGCCATAGTTAAATCATCTTGTAAATTTAAAATACGACTTACTTTTACATCTGCGCTAGGACGAAATTCAAAAGTAGTTACAACAGGACCAACATAAGTGCTTATAACATCGCCACCTATTTTAAAACGACGCAACTTTTCAAGAAGATTATAAATTTTTTTATCTATTTCACTTTCATTGATTTCTTGTCTATGCTCTTTTGGATTAGCTAAAAAATCTAATGGTGGCAAGGTGAAATCTTTTGGTTTTTCTATCTCACCCTGCTCTATTTCACGCAATAAAGCTTGGTTAATAGCAATTTCTTTGGCTAAAACTGCTTTTTGAAGTTTAATTTCTTGATCATTTGTTTTTTCATTATCGATTTTAATTTCTGTATTTTGGATAAAATCGAGTGTATTTTTTTCTTCTATAACTATTTCATTTATATTTTTTATAGGAGTAGGTTCTATATAAGGATGATTTAACTCTTCTACAATAGGAGTAAATTCGAAGATATTGTCTGCTTTATCTGGATTTTTATTTTCATTTATTTTGTTTGATTCTTCTGTTTCTGTTTTGATTGTCTTTGAGTTATTAAAACTGTATTTATTCCCTTCTATAATATCGCTTGAATTTATCGCATCATATTCTTCTAATTTTTTAATTTCTTGTTTTACTTTATTTTCTAAAATTTCATTTTGATAGGCTTTGTATTCTTGTTCTAGTTTTTCTTTTTTTATCAAATTCTCTCTAAGTTCAAGCTCTTTTGTGAAAATTTTTGGTTTAACTTCCTGTTTAGAAACTGGAATTTCAATATTTTTACGCTTATAACTTGGCTCATCTAAATTTTTATTTGTATCTATTTGCTTTATATCTTCAAGTTTTTTAGGTTTTAAAAAACGTTCAGGAATCATATCTACCCCTTCTTCTGAAATAAAATTAAAATCTTCATCAAGGCTAATGCTCATTTTGCTAGCCTTTTGTGCGAAATTTCGCACTTGTTGAGAATGCTCATAAACAAAACTTCTTGATTCTTTTAAGCTTTGTGTATCAATCTCTATGGTTTCATCTAAAATTTGATTTTTTAGTTTTTCAAAGTTTTCCTTAGCTGTGGTAATTGAATTTTTACTTGCATTGATATTGCAATCTTTGATTATCTGTTCTAAGTTATTGGTTTTTTCTTTTTTATTTATTTGCAAATTCTCATAAATACTATCTTGCAAAATATTTAATTTTGGAGCCATAGGTTCTGATTTACCTACATCTTCTTTCTCATTTTCTCCGCCAAATACACGCATAAGTAAAGATTTAAAAGCTTGCTCTACTTTTAATAAAAAAGTAAAATCTAATTCTATTTTTAAAATTTCTTTTGCAAATTTCGGAAACAATAAGATCAAAGAAAATAGCAAAAGTAAAAGAGCAAAAATTCCACTCCCTGTATGTCCTAAGATTATAGAAAAAAATCCATATACAATTTCTAAAATATACCCAAACTCTCTATAAAAGACAGAAAATAAAAGCAAAGTAGAAAAAAAGGCCAAAGAAAAACCAAAAAGCTCTCTACGCTTAAAATTTTCTATTTTATAATTTTTTCTATAGTAAAGATAATTTAACACAAGTAAAAAAAATGGATAATAATACCCAAATTCTCCAAATAAAAATAAATTAGCCTTGTAAACCCATTCTCCCATGCTAGGTGCTAGCATACAAAGACAAATATAAAAAATAACAAGTGTAGAGCTGGTAAAAATGGCTTCTTTTTTAATATTCTTTCCTTAAAAATAAAATCAAAGCCAAATTATACCATAAATTTTTACATATAATTTAATAAGCTAAGTTGAGAAATTGTTGTACTAGCCTTAAGAGAAGCTTGATATGCAAGTTGAACTTGCATTAAATTCATCATAGCTTCACCATAATCTACATCAATAACATTTGACTTAATGCTTTGCACATTTACGCTTAAGAAATTTACTCGAGTATTGACACCATCTATAGTATTATGATAAGCTCCCATGGTTGTATTAAGCTTGCTGATATGATCTGCTAAATGATCGAGTCTTTCTAAAGCTCCTTGCATTCCGGTATTTCTTGGATCGGCCGAATTTCCATCGGCTCTCATATTACCACTTAAAACCGCATCTATCATAGTATCTAAATCTTTTATAAGATCAACATTTGGTTCATCTATAACTAAAGCATTATTGGCACTAAAACTAAAATTTGGACCATTCTCTACTTGCGCAGTTGTAGTATAAGGTGGTTGCGGAAAATGTCCACTTTGAGAATCAGTTAAAGAAATTCCTATGTTGGTTCCTGAGGATAGCTTATCGGTAACGCTAATGCGACCTTTATAATCCATGCTTACATCAACAGTAGCTTGAGAATCTTTCATGAGTTGTTGTAAACTATTATAACCATTTGCATCAACTTTTCCATTTGTAGCTGTTATGCTTTGGGTTGGAATTTTATCTGCGGCAAACATACCTATAATATCATTGATTTGACCATAAGTAATATCATTTGATCCTGTAACAACTCCACTATTTCCAGTTGCAGGATCAGTATGGGTTATAGGAAAACTTATGGTTTGACCTGGAATATTAGGATCAGGATAGCTTACAGTTGAAGTTTGTAAATTTATAGTAACATCGTAAGAATTTCCACCTTTGGAATTGACTTTTAAATTTAAAGTAGTACCATTTAGACTATTTCCTGCCATTACCTCGCTAAGTTTGGTTGAATCAGTTGCATAAGCATTACTTCCTTTAATAACTTGAGAAACATTACCATAAACAGTATTTCCATCTTTTTCAAAATAAACATTATCATAATCTGCACCATTGGCTTTGTTGCCAGCTGAATCAGTCATATTGCTTTTAATAAAATCAGTTTGAGCTAAACTAAAGGTAAACTCTTGCTCTTTTCCATCTTTTCCTGTTAATTTAATAGTAACTGGACTAGTTGGATTGGTAATATCACCATTTTTCATAGCCTCTTGCATAACAGCATTGGTAACATTATCCATGTTAAGATCATTATCCTTAACAAATTTTTCCATTGCTTTGAAACTTTCTGTTTTGTCCATTTGTGGAGTATAGGCTACGGCATGAAAGTCTAATTTATTATTGCCTTGTTTTAAATCTGTGATTTGAATTTGACCACTATTATTGATGCTTACTTCTACAACTTTATTATTAGCAGTGTTGCCATAAAGTGCACCAATTTGCTCTAATACATCTTCTATTTTATCATCTGGTTTTACTAAAACTGCACTTTTAAAGCTTGTTCCATCTGGTTTTGTTCCTTGAACATAGAGTGTTGAAGGTGGAAAATTAAGTTTTCGGTCTTTATCTTCAAAATCTATATCCGGATCTAATTTTCCATCTTTTACATAATTTTGCCCGATAAGCTGCTTCCAAGCAGAATCCCCGTTTAAATATTCTTGTTTATCTTTATCTGTATAACGATTATCTGTAAAACTGATATTAGTAGTAATTTGTTTTTTATAGTCTCCATCTGCTTTGAAAAATAAATCCCATCCAGGTATATTATAAGGACTTTCAGTTCCAGCTCCAGTTACTACATTGATATTATTTTTATCTCCATAATAATTACCATTGGAATCAAAAGGTTTATTTGCAACTTGTGAGCCTGCAAAAAGATACTGACCATTAACGCTAGTATTTGCAAGCTGAACTATACTCTCTTTTATGCGTTCTAATTCTTTTGCTATAGCCTCCCTTGAAGTTTGAGAGTTCCCATCACTTGCAGCTTGAGTTACTTTAACTTTAAAATCTTCAAGAAGTTTTACCATATCTTGCAAAGCTTTCATGCTGTTTTGAGTCATTTCTTTTGCACTGTTTGTTGCTTGTTTTACTTGTTCTAATGTTTTAATTTCATATTCAAGACGCGTATTATCTATATAAATGCTTGCATCTTCATATGAATTTTGTATTTTTAAACCTGAAGCAAGTTGTTGAGATATCTGATATAAAGCACTTTGACCACCCATAGAATTATTCACACTATTTGTGAAATTAAGTTTATTTGTAATTCTCATTTTTTTCCTCTAAAGTATTAAAGTTAAAATCTTTTCAAACATTGCTAATAAACAAAAGCAATAACTGTTCCAAAAATTTAAATTACATAATTTTATATAATCTTTTTGAAAATACTTTTTATTTTTAAAGTATTTTTTAGTCTAAAAAAGTATAATTTCAACTTTAAATCTTAAAAATGAGCCCGAGTGGTGAAACTGGTAGACGCGCCAGACTCAAAATCTGGTAAGGGCAACCTTGTGTCGGTTCGAGTCCGACCTCGGGCACCACTTATTTTTTGCGGGAATAGCTCAGGGGTAGAGCACAACCTTGCCAAGGTTGGGGTCGCGAGTTCGAATCTCGTTTCCCGCTCCATAGAGTAAAAAAATATAAAATCTTTATTAATTATAAATTCTCACTTTTCTCTAATACTAAAAAATACTCATTTTCTAGAATTCCAAGTTCTTTTTGCATTACTTCAAGCTCTTGATAAAGCTTGTTAATACCTATTTCTTGATATACATTTGGATCGGATAAATCTTGATTTAATTTAGCTATCTTTTGCTCTAAAAAATCTATTTTTTCAGGATGGTTTTTTAATATCTCATTTTCTTTGTAGCTTAATTTTTTAGAGCTTTTTTCTTTTTGGTTATTATTTTGCTCTTGGGTTTGAAGCTCTAAAGCAAAATTATCCAATTCTTCAATTTCTTTTTCATTTTCAAGATATTCAGTATAAAGAGTGTGTAAAATATTTATATATCCATTTCCCTCAAAAGCATAAAGTTTTGTTGCGATTTTATCAACAAAATATCTATCGTGTGATACTAGCAAAATAGCCCCTTCAAAACTAAGTAAGTATTCTTCTAGTATATTAATCGTAGCTATATCAAGATCATTAGTTGGCTCATCTAAAATCAAAACATCATATTCTTTAGTAAAAAGCAAGGCTAAAGCAACGCGATTTTTCTCTCCACCACTTAAAAGAGCCACACTTTTATCTAAAAATTCCTTAGGAAATAAAAAATTTTTCAAATATCCATAAACATGCATATTTTTACCACGAACTTCAACCCTATCTCCACCATTGGGACAAAAAATTTCAAGCAAGCTTTTATCAGAATTTACCAAGCTTCTAGCTTGATCAAAATATCCTATCTTAAGCTCTCCGCGTTTTATTTCACCGCTATCTTGTTTTATTTGCCCTAGAAGAATTTTTAACAATGTCGATTTTCCACAACCATTTCTTCCTACGATAGCTATGCGTTCACCTTGTAAAATGCGCGTTGAAAAATCTTTAAAAAGATTTTTATTGTTTATATTTTTGCTTATATTTTTAAGCTCAAAAAGCATTTTTTTACGATTGATCGTTTTTCCTCCATTAAAATTTAAGGCCGCTCTTGAAATTTCAAGTTTTAAGCGTTTGATTGCTCCGGGATTTTTTTTCGCTTCTTCACGCATTTTAAAAATGCGTTCTTTTCGTCCTTCATTTCTTTTAAGTCTTGCCTTAACCCCTCTTCTAAGCCATTCTTCTTCGCTTTTTAATTGCTTTAAAAGAGTTTCATGGCTCTTAGCAAGGCTTTGCAAAATTTGTGTTTTTTTCTCTAAATAGTTTGCATATCCGCCTTTAAAAATACTAAGTTTACCCTGCTCCACTTCTATACACTTGTGTGCTATAGCGTTAATAAAATATCTATCATGGGAAATAAAAATCACACACATCTTTGAATTTTTTAGCAATTCTTCTAAAAAGCTTGTCATATATACATCTAAATGATTAGTTGGCTCATCAAGCAATAAAATATCAGGATTTTTTAGTAAAAGTATGCAAAGGCCAACGCGGCGTATTTCTCCACCACTTAAAGTAGATATAATACGATTTTCATACTCAAGCAAACTAAATTCTTTTAAAACGCGTATTATTTTAGATTCTATATTCCAAGCATCTTTACTATCAATCAAAGTCATAAGCGTATCTATTTTTTTAAGATAATCTTTATTGCTAGGATCTTCTTCTAATTTTTTATGCAGTATTTCATATTCTTCTAAGGCATTGTAAATTTCTGCAAGCTCTTGCTTGATGGCTTCTTTTACACTTAAATTTGCGTTAAAATCAACGGTTTGTGAAAGCATGGCTATGCTTTTTCCATTTTGTCTTATTACTCTACCGCTATCTAAAGGAAGTGCGCCTAAAAGCGTTTTTAAAAAAGTAGATTTTCCTTCTCCATTTTTGCCTATAATGGCAATCTTTTCTCCCTCGTTTGCGCTAAAATTTACTTCATTTAAAACTATTTTGTCTCCAAATTTTTTTGAAGCTTCAATTAAATCTATAAGAGCCATTTTTTATCCTTGACTGAGTTTAAAACTAAAACTAGAACCATAGCCTAAAGTGCTAGAAATTTCAAGATAACTTTTATGTATACTTAAAATTTTCTTTACTAAAAAAAGTCCCAAACCAAAAGAATTATCACTTTTTACATCAATTTTATAAAATTTTTTTGTAATCAATTTTATTTTATCTTCTTCTATACCTTTTCCAAAATCTTGCACTATTATCTTTTGATCTCTTGCTGTTAAAATGACTTCTTTTTGACTATATTTTAAAGCATTAGAAAGCAAATTTATAATCACTTGCTCGATTAAAAATTCATCAGCCTTAACTTTCGTGCTTTTACCTTGCAATACAACTCTTTCAAAGCCTGGGTTTTTAGTGATTTTTTCACACAGAGAAAAAAGATCAAATTCTTGCATCTGCAAGGCTTCACTATTAAGATTAAAAACAAAATTAAGCTTATGGGTCAAAGCATTAAGCTTAATGCTTTGACGCGAAATTTTTTCTAGCAATTCCTTTTTTAATTTTTTATCTTCCAATTTCTCATCTTTTAGCATCTCTAAGCTAAGATCAATCACGCTTAATGGATTTTTAAGCTCATGAGAAATAGCAGAAATCACACTAGCAAGCTGAGTATTTTTTAAAGTGATTTTATCGCTTTGTTTTTTATTTTTCTGGGTATTCTTTAGAATTTTATCCTTAGTTTTTAAAAGCTTCTCATTTAGCAAATTAAATTCTTTAAACATTCCTTTTTCTAATATAACAACTTTATGATCCCCTATAGAATCTAAAAAATCCAAAATTTTATTAAAATTTTTCTCTATTCTTCTACCTAGCAACAACATTAAAATAAAAACAAACAGCAAGGACACTCCAAAACCGATTGCCATTTTTGTCCAAAAAAGTTCTAAATCTAAAAAACGAGGATAAACAATAATAATATATTTATATCCTTTGTAAATAAAGCTTTTAGTGAGAATTTTTTTTGAATCGAAATTTAAAATTTTTCCTTCTTTAAGATTAGAAAAAAAATCAGGATTTTTTACAGAACTTATTTTCATATCATTGTTTAGGATAATAAAATCAGCCCTAGTATCTTTAGCAAAATCCTTGATATTAGCATCATTTAAATGTTCTAAGAGAGAAAATTTTAAAACATCATCAAGGCTTTTGATTTTTTGCTCATATTGTTTTATAAGCAAGAAATTAAGATAAGAGTTAGTAAAAGTACAAAAAATAAACCCAAAAATCAAAGCCAATACAACAAAAAAAACTATAAAAATATTTTTAGTTTTTAGCATAATTTATAGCCAACACCTCTAACGCTTATAATATGATCTTTTAGTTTTGGAAATTTATTTCTAAGTCTTGTTAGAGCTATATTGATTGTTTTATCACTTGTAGTATCATCTTTCCAAACGCTTTCGCTTAAAAATTGTCTAGTAAGCAAGGTATTTGGATTTTCAAAAAAATATTTTAAAAGCTCATAGTCAAGATTTGAGATTTCTAATTTTTGATTTTTGTAAAAGAATTCATAATTAGCCAAATCTAAAATAAAATCACCAAAAGATAGTTTTTCTTCTTCTTTTTTATGGCGTTTTAAAATTGCTTTAATGCGAAGCAAAAGCTCATTAAAATCAAAAGGTTTACAAACATAATCATCACAACCACTTTCAAAGCCTTCGAGCAAATCTTGATGCAAAGCCTTGGCTGTAAGAAAAATAACTGCTTCTTTATATCCTTGCTCTCTTAAATCTTGAATTTTTTCTAAAGAATCTCCACTGGGCAAATTTCTATCGACTATTAAAAGATCGATTTGCTCATTATCGAGCAAATCTTCAACTCCAAAAAAATCCACTAAAGATATAACTTCATAACCACTAGATTTTAACTTTAAAACAAGCAGTTCGTTTAAATCTATATCATCTTCTATAATTAAAATTTTAAATTTCAACATATTGGACAAATACACACGCCTCTAATTGTTTTAGTTCATCTAATACTTCTTTCTGAACTTTTTCATCAATCAAAACAACAGCCAAAGCATACCCAAAACCATCTCTACCAAGCCTAAAATCAGCTATATTGATATTTTTAGCTGCCAAAACGGAGCTGATTTTAGCTATAACTCCTGGTATGTCTTTGTTTTTAAAAATAATCATTTTCCCTTTTGGCTTAAAATCAGTTTTAAAGCCATTTAATCCAACTATGCGTTGTTCATTTTCATTAAACACTGTTCCTGAAACACTGATATTTGAATTTTCGGTGATAATTTTAACGCTAAGTTTATTATTATAACCACTATTTGGAAGAGTTTCGCAAGATAATTCAACTCCTTTTTCTTTGGCAACAAATTCTGCATTAACATAATTAATTTTCTCTCCTAAAATTCCACCCAAAGCACCAACAGCTGCAAAGGTTAGCATAGAATTTGCATACTCGCCAATAATTCCTTCAGCCTCTAATTTAATACTTTTTATAGGATTTTTATCAATTTGAACAGCTAAAAAAGCCATTTTAGAAACAAGTTCTATATAAGGAGCTACAAAAGGTGGTAAATCTTCGGTTTTAATTGGCAAATTTAAGGCATTAGGATAAGCCACGCCTCGTGCTGCACTTAGTGCTTGCTCACAAGCTTCTCTTGCGATATTGTCTTGACTTTCTAAAGTATTTGCTCCTAGGTGAGAAGTAACTGAAATATTTTCAAAGTCTAAAAGAGGATGATTAGTCGCAGGTTCTTTATTGAATACATCTATACCAAGCCATGCTATTTTACCACTTTTTAAACCTTCATATAAAGCCTCTTCTGTGTACAATCCTCCGCGAGCACAATTTATTAATCTTATTCCATCTTTCATTTTTGCAATTTCTTGCTTTCCTATCATACCATTGGTTTCTTTGGTTTTTGGTGTGTGAATGGTAATAAAATCACTTTTTTCTAAAATTTCATCCAAATTTTTTGCTTGCTCCATATCTAAATCTGTAATCTTAGAAGCAGAAATATACGGATCGTAGGCTAAAATTTTCATACCAAATGCTTTAGCACGGATAGCTACTCTTGAACCTATATTTCCAAAACCTATAACCCCTAGCGTTTTGTTCATCAATTCAATGCCATACCATTTTTCTCTTTCCCATTTTCTTTCAATTTTTAAAAAATTATGAGCATTGACAAAGCTTCTAGCTGATGTTAAAAGATGTACCATTGTTAGTTCAACTGCGGCAATAGTATTTGCAGTTGGGACATTCATCACAATCACTCCTCTTTTAGAACACTCTGGAATATCAACATTATCTACGCCCACCCCAGCACGCACAAGCGCTTTTAATTTTTTGGCATGATTTAAGAAATTTATATCTACATCTGTAGAACTTCTAGTAATAGCAACTTCAACATCGCTTAGCATTTGCATAAGTTCATCTTTTGGAACTTTTGCAGCTTCTATAAGCTCAATATCTTCAGCTTTTCTTAGAATATCGATACCTTTATCCAAAATAGCATCACATACTATAATCTTTTTTTTCATAACCAAATTTCCTTTACTTCTGTATTTATTTTATATTTTTTTAATTCTTTCATAATATCATCTATAAGTTTTTCATTACCTGTATCCAAAAAGATTTCTGGACTATCACCTGATTTAAGAAGAAAATACTTCACATTAAAAGAATTTAAAGTCTGTCTTAAGCAAAACATAGAATAAATATCATATTTTCCAACTATAAGTTGATAATATTTATTTTTCTCCTTAAGCTCGCTAGTATCCGCATCAAAATATAAGGTAAATTTTTCTGCTGCTGGGGTAAAATCTCGTGTAGGCCATTTTGCTAATTCTTCTTGCCATGAAAGATCTTGATTTTGGGTTTGAATGCTTGGCTGCGTATTTGTATCTTTAGCAAATTGTGGAATGAAATTTACATTAGCTTTAAATTGCCAAAGTAATGTAAAAACAACAGCAAGCAAAATGAGTAATAAAATACTCAAAATGCTTATTGTAAAGTATTTTTTCATTAAGTTAGTTGATCTTTAATGATATCACCTAAGGTTACTTTATCATCATTATTGATTTCATTAAGAACTTCTCTTTCTTTCATTCTAATAAGATTTTTAACACTTAGGCGAATTCTATTTTTCTTTTCATCAATAAAAACTATAGCAGCTTCAATATCGTTGCCAATTTTTAAATTTTCAAGCATAGAAGTGCTTATATCTTCTTTATGAATTAAAGCATCAACATTTTTACTTAGCTCTACAAAAACGCCAAAATCTTTAATATCACGGATAGTGCCTTTTACAATATCGCCGACTTTATGAATTTTGGCATATTCTTGAACTGGAGAGCTACTTAATTCTTTTGCGCTTAATGATATTTTTTGGTTTTCTTCATCTATTTTGATAATTTTTACTTTGATTTTATCCCCTTGAGAGAATTTGTCTTTGCATTTATCATTTCTATCCCAAGAAGCATCTTCATTATGCAACAAACCTTCAATACCGTCAAGTCTAACAAACGCACCAAAAGAAGTTACTGAGGTAATTTCTCCCTCAACCACATCTGCAATTTTGTAAGATTTCATAAATTCATCAAAAGGTCTAGAAAGTAAATTTCTTAAAGAAACTCTTAAGCGTCTTTCATTTGGATTGATTTCAATTACTTCAACATCAATTTCTTGGCCTTTGTTGATATAATCTTTTGGATTTTTAATATTTTTATCCCAAGAAATTTCACTGATATGTAAAAATCCTTCTATATCATTTCCTAAATCCACAAAAGCACCGTAAGGCTCTATATTTGATACTATTACTTTAATGGTATCACCTACATCAAGAGTATCTTTTATCTCACTCCATGGATCAGGTAAAGCCGCTTTTATAGATAAGGATAAATGTTTGCGTTCTTTATCATACTTTATAACTTTAACTGGAACTTTATCGCCCTCTTTATAAAGTGTTCCAGGATTTACAGGTCCTTTGTAAGAAATTTCGCTGTAATGAACAAGGCCATCAACACCTCCTACATCTACAAACATACCATAGGTGGTAATTTTTTTCACAATACCTTCAATTAAATCTTCTTGTTGTGCTACATTATTGATCAATTCTTTGCGTTTTCTTCTCTCCTCATCTAAAGTTTTTTTACGAGAAACAATGATACTTTGCTCATCTTTGTCGATTTTAATAATTTTAACTTTAAACGTTTTGCCTATAATGTTATTTGTTTCTTTGAAGCCATATTGAGATTTTGGCAAGAAAAATTCAACATCATTTTCATCAACAACTATCAATCCGCCTTTATTTTTTCCAACTACTTTTACGGTAAAAATATCATCTTGATTTTCTTGATAGTTTTTAATAAATTCAATAACTTTTTCTTTTCTCAAAGCTTTTTTATGAGAAAGTAAAGATCTGCCACCACGAGAACCCATAACAGCAACTTTAATACTATCGCCTACATTAAATAATAGCTTAGAATTATCATCTTGTATTTCACTAAGAGCTAAAATACCTTCAGATTTTTTGCCTATATCTACATAAACTTCATCATTTTTGATCTCTACAATCACACCCTCTGTTGTAGTCTCTTCTCTTGATTTATCGAAAGCCTCTAAAAGCAGTCCAAAATCTTCTTCCTCAAGATAATCATCTACGCCGCCTTGAACTTTTTTGTTCACCTCGCTCATTATGGTCCTTTAAAATAATTTTTAGAAATTGATTGATTTTACCTTATTTTTCTTTAATTAGTGTTAAGTTTTTTTATTTTTATTAATTTTTTTTAAATTTTTGACTTTTTTATTCTATATTGAAAACATTTTTTAATTAATTTTAAAATTTTCTATTTTGGCGATAACTTTTTGTATGATCCAATCAGGAGTACTAGCGCCTGCGCTAATACCACAATGTTTTTTATCTAAAAACCATTCTTTTTTTAACTCTTCTTCGGTTTCAATTAGATAACTATCTTCACAATTGGTTTTTGCAATCAAAAAAAGTTGTTTTGTATTGGCTGAGTTTTTACCCCCTACAACAACCATAACATCACTTTTAAGCGAGAGTTCTTTAATAGCATCTTGATTTTTAAAGGTTGCATCACATATAGTATTAAAAACTCTTACTTCTTTGGTTTTAAGTATTAAAAAATTTACTATCTCCATAAAATGTTCAGGCTTCTTAGTTGTTTGGCTTACTACAGCTATTTTATTAGGAAGTTTTATATGTTGAAGCTCTTTTTTATCCAAAACTACATAAGCTTTTGTGCTTACATAACTTTTTACTCCTTTAACTTCGGGATGATTTTCATCTCCAAAAATAACAACTTCATAACCCTCCTTGCTCATTTGCTCGCAAATTTGTTGTGGCTTTGTAACAAAAGGACAAGTGGCATCAAAAATTTCTATATCTTTTTTTCTCAATTCTTCTAAATCTTGCTTTGTAATACCATGAGTTCTTATAATAGCCTTTTTTTCATTGCTTAAAGCTTTTATATTTTCCAAAGTTTTGACATTAAAATTTTTTTGTAAACGAGAAATTTCTTCGTTATTATGAATAAGAGGACCTATAGTTGCGGCATCTTTTATTTGTTCTGCTTTTTTAATAGCTCTTTTAACACCAAAACAAAAACCATAGTTTTTTGCTAATTCAATAATCAATCCTAGCTCCTAAATTTGATAAAATCTCTATAAAATTTGGAAAAGAAGTTTTTATACAATCACTATCATCAATCTCAACTCCACAAAGCAAACCTAAAATAGCAAAACTCATAGCAATACGGTGATCTCCATAGCTTTTAATTTTTGAAGATTTTAGTTCGCATCCACCTTCTATTTCAAAACCATCATCAAGTTCTCTAGCTTCAACACCACAAAGCTTTAGATTTTCAACCATCGCAGTAATTCTATCGCTTTCTTTAACGCGTAATTCTTTAGCATTTATTAAACTAGATTTACCCTTAGCCAAAGCAAAAGCTATAGCCAAAGCAGGCGCTTCATCTATCAACCAAGCGATATTATCTTTAACTTCTATGCCATTAAGCTTGCTAGACTCCACCCTGATCTCACCAATAGTTTCAAAATCATTTTGAGTTATTGTCATTTCAAGTTTGGCGCCCATTTTTTGCAAAATTTTATACGCCTCTATACGAGTAGGATTAAGTAAAATATTTTTTAAAATAATTTGAGATTTAGGCAAAATAATAGCTGCTAAAACAAAATAAAAAGCCGAAGAAGGATCATTAGGAATGATTATATTTTGAGCTTTTAAAGGTTTTTTTAAAGGACTTATTTCAAGACTTAAGCCATCATTACTAACCCTTATTGGAGCTTTCATAGCCTTTAGCATGTTTTCACTATGATTTCGACTAAGAGAAATTTCACTAAAAGTGCATATATTATCAGCTCTAAAAGCAGATAAAATCATAGCTGTTTTAACTTGAGCTGAAGAAATTTCGCTTTTATAGTTAAAAGCTTTTAATTTTTGACCTTCTATACAAAGTGGAGCTAAATTTGCCTCATTTCTTCCATAAATTCTAGCGCCTATTTGAGTAAGTGGTTTGCTTATCCTTCTCATAGGACGATTGTTTAAATACTTATCTCCACTCAAAATAAAAAAACCAGAAATTCCTGCTAAAAATCCTATCATCAAACGCATAGCGGTTCCTGAATTTCCACAGTCTAAAATACAATTTGGAGATAAAATTTCTTTAGGGGGTATAATTTTGACGCAAGAATCTTTTTGTTCAATTTTAGCTCCAAGATTTTTTATAATTTCAAGAGTGTTTAAAGTATCTTGAGCTAAGAGATAATTTTGAGCCTTATTTTCTTCTTGTGTTAAAAGCGAAAATATAGCAAAACGATGAGATATGCTTTTATCTGCTGCTATATTTTCAAGTATAGCATTTATAGAGGTTTGCAATTTGTAAATTTTCATCTTAAATCAAGACCTAAATTTTTAAGAGTATTTAAAATTTTACCCATGCATTCATTTACTTGATTATCTTCTAGAGTTTTATTTATATCTCTAAAAGAAAAACTCATAGTAATGCTATAAAATTCTTTAAGGTTTTCATCACTATAAATATCAACTAAACGAAAATTTTCAAGTATTTCTAAATTCAATTCTTCGATACAATTTTTAATCTGATTGTATTCAAAACCTTTAGGTATTAACACGCTAAGATCTCTAGTGATAGCTGGGAATTTGGAGTAAGGCTTAGCTATTTTAAAATCTTGCTTAATTAAATCTAAATCAAGTTCGCAAATATATGTTTTTGGCAAATCCCTCTCATTTTCTATTTTTAAATGCAAACGGCCTATAAAACCTACTTTAATATCCGATAGATAAATATCTGCTTGTTCATAAGGGCTTAAAATATTATATTTTGATGATTTTAGTTTAAAATCGCCTATAATATTTTTAATGTCTAAAAGAAAATCATAAAATTGCACCGATTCAGGTTTTGCCTTATTAGAAATTTTAGCTTCTTCTTTTAAGCCAGAATGGATAAATGCGATACGATTTAATTCTTGATTATTGACATTGAAAACAACCCCTAGTTCAAAAAGTTTAATAATTTTTTTAGAATTTTTTGCATTTAAACTTGCTGCATTCAATAAATGATTTAAAAGGGTTGTTCTTAAAGTATTAAGTTCTGCTGTAATTGGATTGATTAGTTTTAATTTAACAGAATCAAAACCCAATTTTTTAAGTTCTTTTTCATTGTCTAAAACATAATGTAAGCTTTCAAAATAACCACTAGCTACTGCTCTTTTCCTTAAATTCAAAAACTCAATATAATTTTTATATGCAGAATTTAAACGATTTTTTTCTATAAATTCTAAACCCTTAGAAGCAATATTATCAATACCTATAATTCTTACAACTTCCTCGCAAATATCTGATAAATTTTTAATATCAGGACGATGTAAAGGTACTTTAACATTTATAAGCCCTTCACCTGAAAGTATGAGCTCAAAACCTAATTTCTTCAATATTTTTAATACTTCATCTTTATCAACATTTTGCCCTATTATATCGCCAATACTTTCAATACTTATTGGTATGATTGGTAATTCTTTATTGGTTAAAATTTGTTGAGAAGAACTATAAATAACAAGATTTGGAATCTGCTCAAAAATACTAAGCAAAAAATCCATTCCTAAATTTAATTTAGGTTCACTTCCCCTAAAACTTCTATAAAGCATTTTTTCATCTTGATCTTTATGATATATTTTAGCATCTGCAATTACCAATGGATCGGTATAATTAGCCTCAATAATAATTATTTTAGAATCATCTTTACATCTACTTTCATTATTTTGGAAAATTCCGCTAAAGCTTAAAAGTTTATCTTTGTAAGATACTTTTGTTTCTCCATGCATTTGCTTGCTTAAATTGATGGTAAATTCTTCATCTTTTTCAGAAAAACCACTTAAATCATAAGCATTAAAAAGAACACCAGTTGAATGCGTTGCATAATTTAATAAATTTTCTATGGAATTTTTTCCCAAACCTTCAATTTGAGCAAGTCTTAAACTAAGCAATAAATTTGTTTGAATTTCTTCTTTTAGCTCTATAGCTCGATAATTATAAAGTCCGTTAAGTTCTTTCTCAGCTGCTAAGCGCAAAATTCTACCGATACCCAAAACATTTTCACTTTCTTTGAATGGTTTTGGTTCTTTTAAATTTAAATTTAAAGCTGTAGCTAAATCACGAGCAATACCATAAATACTTAAACAATCACCCCTATTAGGAGTAAGCTCTACTTCTATTAGCTCATCATTAAAAATTTCATAAGTATTTAAAGCTCTCCCAAGTTCTAATTTCCCTATACTCTCATCTAAAAGCATAATTCCTTCATTGATTTTTTCAAAACCCAATTCTAAACTAGAACAAAGCATACCACAAGAATCCACTCCTCGTAATTTTGCTTCTTTTATTTCCATACCGTTTGGCATGATAGCACCTTTAGTTGCAACAGCTACAAATTGTCCTACATCAACATTCGCAGCACCGCAGACAATTTGCAAGGTTTCACTTCCGATATCAACTTGACAAATGCTTAATTTATCTGAATTTTCATGTTTAATTTTTTCCTTAACATAGCCTACAACAACTTTATCTGGAGCCTTTAAAACGCCAACCCTATCAACTTCTATACCTATAGAATTTAAAGTTTTAGCTATTTTATCTGAACTTATTTCTTCAAGTTCTAACCAATCATTCAACCAACTTTTAGTAATTATCATCTAAACTGCTCCAATAATCTTAAATCACCTTCAAATAAAGATCTTAAATCTGGAATTTGATGCAAAAGCATTGCAAAACGCTCTACTCCTAATCCAAAAGCATAGCCACTTACATTTTCATAACCAACAAAATTATAAACATTAGGATCAACTATTCCACATCCTAAAACTTCGAGCCAACCTGTATGTTTGCAAACTCTACAACCCTTTCCTTTGCAAAATACACAAGAAATATCAACTTCAGCAGAAGGTTCTGTAAATGGGAAAAAACTTGGACGAAAACGAACTTTCACATCTCCAAACATATAACGCAAAAAATCTTCCAATACACTTTTTAAATTTGCAAAGCTAACCTTTTGCCCTTCTTCCACTACAAGGCCTTCAACTTGATGAAACATAGGAGTATGCGTAATATCAAAATCTCTTCTAAATACAGCACCAGGGGCTATCATCCTAATAGGAGGTTTTTGTGCAAGCATTGTCCGTATTTGCACTGGCGAAGTTTGTGTTCTTAAAAGCCTTTTATCATCAAAATAAAAGGTATCTTGCATATCTCTTGCAGGGTGAGATTTAGGTAAATTCAACGCTTCAAAATTATGAAAGTCATCTTCTATTAAAGGCCCTTTTTCTATGCTAAAATTCAAAGCTATAAAATACTCTATGATTTTATCCATGGTGCTCATAACAGGATGCAAGGCACCTGTTGTAATACTTTCATCAAAATAGTTAAAATTTAAAGCATCTTGTTTCATTCTTTCTTCTAAAGCAAGATTTTCCAAATCTTTAAATTTAGCTAAATAAGCCTCATTAAATATTTCTTTTTGTGCATTTAGTTTAGCAGCAAATTCTTTTTTCGCCTCATCTTCTAACTCTTTAAGCTTTGTAAAGCCTTCTGTTAAAATACCTTTTTTTCCAAGAACGGAAATCCTAATGGCTTCCAAATCATTTAAATTCTCACATTTTTGAATCTGTTCTATAAAATTTTGCAATTTTCTTACCTTAAAATAAAATATTTCAAGTTCTAATTCTATTAAAAACTATTTTAAATTCAGCATAAAAACCAAACTTTAAAGATATAATTGTATCAAACCAACAATAAAAAAGGATAAATAATGCAAGAAAAAACAATTTTTGAACTCATAGTTGAAGGTAAACTTCCATGCAATAAAGTGCTTGAAAGTGACGATTTTCTAGCATTTCATGATATTGCACCCAAAGCACCCATACATATACTTATAATCCCTAAAAAACATTTTAAAGACTTTCAAGAATTTGATCCTGAACTTATGGCCAAAATGACAAGTTTTATACAAGAACTAGCTGTTCTTTTAGGCGTAGATAAAAGTGGATATCGCTTGGTAACAAACTGTGGAAAAAATAGCGGACAAGAAGTTTTTCATTTGCATTTTCATATGCTTGGAGGTTTTGAACTGCCTAAGGAAAAAACAAAAAAAGAAAATCCTCAAGCTTTATTTTAATTTAAATGGTAGAAAAACTACCATTTAAATTATTTTGTCAGAGGTAGCAACATTCCCTCGTATAATTTTTGATAAATTTCATCACCGCATAACTTTTTAGCTAGTTCTAAACCAAAAAGAATTGCCGTAGCTGGACCTGCTGAAGTTATAACATTTTTATTTACAACTACAGCCTTATTAACACGATTTCCATTAAGTCCAACTTCACAACTAGGATAGCAAGCAAACTCGCCCTCTAAAACACCTGCTTCATTTAAGACTATAGGAGAAGCACAGATTGCGGCAACAATTTTATTGTTGCTATGAAGTTGTTTAATGATATTTAAAATAATATTTGAATTCTTAAGATTCATCATACCTTCAAAGCCACCCGCCAAAGCAATGGCATCTAAATTTTCTATATCAACATCCTCTATAGATTATACTAATGCCATTAGCACCCTTTACTAATAACTCACTATTTAGCGAAGCTATAACAACTTCCAAATCCGGATTTAATTCTCTTGCTCGTTTTAAAACATCTGCAATTCCTATAAATTCAGCTTCTTCAAAACCTTGAGCCAATGGAATTAATACTTTTTTACTCATTTTGTTCTCCTTTTTTATATTTTTTAAATCTTTCTTCTCTTTCTTTGTTTTTTTGCATCATTTGATGATTGAATCCTATGACCAAAACAATCATTAAAAACACAAAAATAACTATTAGAATGAAATCTAAAATTTCCATAAATACAACCTTATTTTTGGGAAATTCTAACACATTTTTTTAAATCTTTAGAGAAAATTCAAAGATATTTCTATAAAATCTTTTTTTAAATAATTTCTCTGAAAAGGTTTACAAATTGAATCAGAAAAATATAAGAATTTTTGTTTTTTTTGTTATTATTATTTTATGGGGCTATTTTTCTTTCCCGATAGAAATATTAAAAATTCAAGATCCTAGTGGAGTTGTAAGCTATGGCTATACAGAAAATGCAAAAGCTTATTTAAAAAGTTATCTTATTACGCTTTTATTAACTGCTTGTGCTGTTATTATCGGAGTGATTATTGGTTTTAGCTTAGCTATTTTACGCTTCTCTAAATTTAAAACACTTAATTTTATTATAGATGAATATATAGACATTATACGAGGAACACCAGTAATTTTACAATTGATGATTTTTGCTTTTGTAATTTTTACTTTTATAGATAACCTTTATGCAGCCATTCTTGCACTAGGACTTAATAGCTCGGCTTATATAGCAGAAATTGTAAGAAGTGGCATTAATAGTGTGGATAAAGGACAAATGGAAGCTGCAAGAGCAATGGGACTTGATTACAAAACTTCAATGAAAGAAATTATTCTTCCTCAGGCTACTAAAAACATTCTACCTGCATTAGCTAATGAATTTATTTCTTTATTTAAGGAAACTTCTGTTGTAGGATTTATTAGTGTTGTTGATATTACCATGCAAAGTCAAAGCTTGCAAGCCGTACTTTACAATCCAAAACCTATTATTTTCACTGGACTTGTTTATTACGTAAGTGTAAAAATTTTTAGTTATTTTGCAAAAAAACTTGAACTTAGGATGAATAAAAATGATTGAAGTTAAAAATTTACAAAAAAAATATGGAGAATTAGAAGTTTTAAAAAATATTAACACTACAATCTCAAAAGGCGATGTAATAGCTATCATAGGTCCAAGTGGAGGAGGAAAAAGTACATTTTTACGCTGCATCAATCGCTTAGAAGTAGCTGATAGTGGGGAAATTTTAATCAATAAGCAAAACATACTTGATAAAGAAATTGATATTAATAAGATCAGGCAAAAAGTTAGCATGGTATTTCAGCATTTTAATCTTTTTGCTAATAAAAATGTTATGGAAAATTTATGTTTAACGCCCATTAAAACAGGAATTTTAAGTCAAGAAGAAGCCATAAAAAAAGCAAAAATACTTCTTGCTAAGGTGGGTTTAGCAGACAAAGAAAATATAATGCCCCATAAGCTCTCTGGTGGACAAAAACAACGCATAGCTATTGCTAGAAGCTTGATGATGAATCCTGATGTTATTTTATTTGATGAGCCTACTTCAGCTCTAGATCCTGAAATGATAGGCGAGGTTCTAAGCATTATGAAAGATGTTGCAAAAGAAGGTTTAACTATGCTTGTGGTAACCCATGAAATGGGTTTTGCTAGAAATGTTGCCAATCGTATATTTTTTATGGATAAAGGAAAAATTGCTGTTGATGCAAGCCCTAAAGAAGTATTTGAAAATCCTAGCAATGAAAGATTGAGAGAATTTTTAAACAAGGTTTTAAATCATTCATAAGCCATTAAGGCTTATGAATTTTAATCCCAACATTCAGCGTTTTTAATTCCAAGTTTACTAGCGTTAAATTTAGGATCTATACCAGATTTTTGTTGCGTATTAAAATCTTTTAAAACTTTATTTACTATACCACCTAAAAGCAATAAAGATATAATATTTGTCGTTGCCATGAAAGCCATAGTCAAATCAGCCAAATTCCAAGCAAGTTTTAAATTCATTTGCGAGCCTATAAAAATCATAGCTACAGCTGTAATTCTAAACAAATTCATTACAAATTTGGAATTTGTTAAATATTTAACATTAGCTTGAGCATAATAATAATTTCCTATTAAAGAAGTTATTGCAAAAAGAACAATAGCTATAGTAATAAAATGGATTCCAAAGCTACCATAATACTCACGCATAGCTTCTTGAACTAAAGGCATTCCACCATCGATTTTACTTTCTCCAAGTCCTAAATATGCCATAGAAAAAAGAACTAAAAATCCAGAACTTGTACAAACAACAACATCAATTAAAACTGAAAAGGCTTGTATAACACCTTGTTTAGCTGGATGACTTGTCAAAGCTGCTGCAGCTGCATTAGGTGCCGAGCCCATACCTGCTTCATTTGAAAAAAGTCCTCTTTTAATCCCTATAACTAAAGCAGAACCAGCAAAACCACCAAAAATCGCTTTAAAATCAAAAGCACTTTGTAAAATCATATGAACCACAGAAGGAATTTTATCAAAATTCATTAAAACAGCAATCACGGCAAGTAAAACATAAGCTAAAGCCATAAAAGGAACAATTAAAGAACTAATTTTACCTATTTTAGTATGGTGAGAAAAAAACATCCATGCACCAAAAATAGTTAAAACAATACCAATAATCATTGGCCAAGAACTTGATGCAAAATCTACAGCAGCATTTGGATTAAACATATCATAATAAACTTTAAAAGACGAAGTCATTGTTTGACTTTGAAGTCCGTTAAATCCATAAGCATAAGTAATAATAAGAATAAAAGCAAAAAAAGCTCCAAAAAAATGTGAGCCTAAGGCTTTTTTTATATAATAAGCTGGACCACCTTTAAACCCGCCTGTATCATCTTTTGATTTGTAAACTTGAGCTAAGGTACTTTCAGCAAATGCTGAGGCACCACCAAAAAATGCCATAACCCACATCCAAAATAAAGCACCAGCTCCACCTGTAGCCAATGCCAAAGAAATTCCAGCGATATTTCCTATACCAACTCTAGAAGCAGTTGAGATCATCAATGCTTGAAAAGGTGAAATATGTTCTTTAGTGTGTCCTTCGTTTTTTTCTGTAAGAATTTTAAATACAGAACTCAACATACGAAACTGAACAAAGCGAGTTAAAAAACTATAATAAAGCCCACAAACAATAAGTAAAACTACCATAATAATGTCTGTATTTGGGACAATCTTATTAGCTATAATATCAGACGCTTTATTGGCAAAATCTAGTATAATATCTAAATTCATCCAAACTCCTCAAAAAATAATCTAAATTTTACTTTAACATAATTTTTATAAAAAGGACTTTATGATTTTATTTGTTTTAAGTTATTGTGTAAATTTGAAACTTTTAAGAAACAAAATTGCTAAAATTTTGTCTTAAAGCTTCATAAGAGATTATACCAACGCTTGTAGCTAAATTTAAACTTCTTCCATAAGATTTCATAGGTATAGTTATAGCATTTTCCCAATTTAATTGCATTAATTCCATAGGTAAGCCATAACTCTCACTTCCAAAGAATAAGAAATCATTTTTTTGAAATTCTGCATCAAAATAAGCTTTTTGACTCTTAGTTGTTGCGAAAAAAAAGCGATTTTTATAAATCATATTTTCATTTAAAAATTCTTCAAGATTCTCCCAAATAATAGGCTCTAATTTATCCCAGTAATCAAGTCCTGCTCTTCTAACAGCCTTTTGAGAAATATCAAAAACAGTTGGTTTAACAATATGAAGTTTAAAACCAGCATTAAAACACATTCTACCTATACTACCTGTATTTTGCGGTATTCTAGGGTGAACTAAAACTATATTAAACATGTTTATACTAGAACTCTTTGAATGTTAGGGTTTAATTTTACTAAAATTTCATAGTTAATAGTATGAAAAAAATCAGCCCAAATATCAGCATCTTTAAACACGCAAATTTCCTCACCAGAATTTTCACAAGAAAAACTATCCATTGACATCTTTCCAAGTATTACTTTTCCATTTCCAAGCACTAACTCCCCTTTTCCATTGTAACGGAAAAGACCATCAGCATAACCCAAATCATAAGTTGCTACTTCCATATCCTTTGCAGCAGTAAAAATGCCTCCATATCCTATACTCTGTCCTTTTTGTAAAATCCTTTGACTTAATCTATGAGCATACAAACTTAAAACTCTTTTTAAATTTGATTCCCCATATCCAAATTGAACAAGCCCAACTCTACAATATTCATCTTCAGGAATTTTCCCTCTAAATAATGCTGCAGAATTATGCGAATGAAATAATAAATTTGAAAAATATTTTTTTACTATCTTTTTAGCTTTTTGAAAATTTTCTTTTTGAACAAAAAAACTTCCATCCATTTCATCTGCACTAGCAAAATGTGTAAACATTCCAGTAAGTTTTAAATCACTACTTCGAATAAGATTTATAGCATGCTCTAAATTTTCTACACAAATTCCGTTGCGATGCATGCCTGTATCTATTTTTAGATGTATTTTTATATCTTGCTTGTATTTTTTTACTTGGGAAATATCATTTAAAGCATAAATAAATCGAGAATTTTCATTACCATGAGGACGATGTGATAGTATTAATATATTCTCAAAAAATTCTTCGATTTCTTGAGCTTCTTCTTCACTCTTAACAGCAACAAAAGAAACTCCTAAATTTTTGGCTAATGGAGCTAAAAGCTTAGCTCCATGTCCATATGCATTATCTTTAAAAACGCAAATTAATCTTTGAAAACTCCCTATTTTTTTAGCAATATGTCTTAAATTATATTCATAAGCTTTTTGATCAATTTTTATTAAAGACATTTATTGCTCTGCTAAAATTTTCATTTTACCTTTACTATCTATCTTAACGTATAAAATTTTATCGCCTCTAAACTGATAGTTTTTAGTGTAATAATCCTCATAAAATGAAATTCTATACATAGTTTCATTTTCTAAATTCGGATAAGGGCTGATATTAATATCTGAAAATTTAATCTTTTTATCTTCTTTACGAGAAAAAATAGATTTTTTCATGGAAGCAAACTGTTCAAATTTCATTTTATCAAAACGTTTAAATTCTTGCTCATCATAAAAACTTAAATAGGTATTAGTATCACTATTTGTCCAAGCTAGTTTCCATGTAAAAAGATCAGCCAATAAACTAGCTATTTGATCCTTTTTAGCTCTAATTTTTTCTTTTTCTTCTGTCATAACAAAAACTTTTTTGTCTTGCACAACTTGTGCAAATTTCTCCAAATTGTTATTAAATAAAGCAATACACCCTCTTGTTTTAAATTCATCAAGTCTAGAACCATCTAAAGGATAGCCATGGATCCAAATACCACCACCTGTTTTTCCTTGTACTTTATCAAGTAAATTTGGATAAGTTGTAGCAAAAGCAAAGGGACCATAATAAGGATCACCTGGATTAAACTTACGACCTAGCTCATAAAAACCTACTGGCGTTTTCAAATCTCCTTCTATTTTTTTATCGCCCATTAATCCAGTTATTATTTCTTTTTGTTCAAAATCTTTTCTTATTTTTCCATCCTCGTAAGAATAAACACGGAGAATTTTATCTGTTTTATTTGCAAGCACGATAGCAACATTATCATCATAATATCCGAGTGAAATATTTTTATCTCCTATTTCACTTAACCAAAAATCCTTTTGAGTTAATTCTTTTTCAATCGCTACGCCAACAGCATCTAACCCTTGATTAAGATAAATTTTAACAAGATCTGAGGCATGCAACATCAATGAAGAAAGTGTAATTAATAAAGTAAGTCGTTTTAACAATGTTTTTCCTTAGGTATTTCAAAATTTTTTAAGTCAAAAATGTTTGTGATTATAATATTTTTTTTCTTAAAAAATATTAATTATATTAATAATGCGACCTTATTTATGATATAATTTTTATAAATCATAAAGGCTTGTTTTAAAAGGTTGTCTATAGTGGTAAGAAATTTTTATAGAAATATCTTTTTAGGCATTTTGTTTTTAGCTTTTTATGCATTATATGATAAAAAGAAAGTATATTTAGCTTAAATACATGCCAAGATCTAGCTTGTGACTTAAATTTACAAGATTGTGTTTTTTCTTTTAATAAAAAAATATTGAAGTTTCAGCCTACCCAAAACCTATAAAAATTTTCAATAAAACTACTATAAAAATTAAAAATTCTCCTCATTATTCTAATTTAAAGATTAAAATTTATAGTTTAAATTCCTAATATAGGCGATATCATTCCTAAAAAATTTATATAGTTAATGGTGATATTCTTATAAATTTTATAGTATAGAAGTATTACCAATGATTCTAGATTTAGGGTTGAATTTTTATCCAGCTGGTTTTTTCTTTGATTGTGATGTTACTATGCAAAAAATTTTCAAACAGGTAATACACATTGAAAGATTTTAAAAAATTTATATTCAAATAAAAATATTTTTTGATATAATGAACAAATATTTAATATTATAAAAATAAGGATGCAAATATGAAAAAAATTCTTCTCTTAGGCGCTCTTTTTGCTGTAAATCTTTGGGCTGTTAATGATATAGAGGTAAAAAATGCTTTTGTAAAACAAACTCCACCTCATGCGAAAAATAGTGCTATTTTTCTTACCATTTTTAATAATACTGATAAAGATATTGCTTTAATAGGCGTCAAAAGCGATATCAGTGAAGCAAGTGAACTGCATACACATATACACAAAGATGGAAAAATGATGATGCAAAAAATTCCTGAAATTATTATAAAAGCTCATTCAAGCACAGAGCTTAAATCAGGAGGTTACCATATAATGCTTTTAAAACTAAAAAAACCTATTATTAAAGATATGAAGGTAAATTTAGATTTAAAATTTAATAATCACAAAACCATAGAGTTAAAAAATATTGATTCTAAAGAATTCTAATTAATGAGAAAAATTATTTTTATCCTAGCTTTTGCTTTTGTTATTGCTACTTTATATATTATTTTTGATTTTTATATAATAAAAGATTCTCAAAAAATAACAAAAGCTGATTTTTCCACCCCATTGACTTGCGATCTTAATGTTAAAGACTGCACATATAGTTTTAATAATAAAGAAGTCTTAATTTCCCTAAATCCTAAACCCTTACAATCTTTAGATGTTACAAATCTAAAGATTGTAAATCTAGGAAATTATAACAACTTAGGAATTAAAATTTATGGATTAAATATGTATATGGGTGAAATTAAGCCTAAAATACATCGATTAAATTCAACAGACTATGAAAGCAAAATAGTTCTTGCTACTTGTGTTTTAGATACTATGCGTTTTAGGGTAGAATTTATGGATAATAATAAACCCATAGGGTTTTATTTTGATTTTGAGCTAAAAAAATGAAAAAAAATATTATTTTATTTATAGTTATAGTTGCCATTATTTTAGGTGTAATATTTTTTATTAAAAATCATCAAAATTCTTATGATTTTATCTTGAAATCAGATTTAAAAGAGGAAGCCACCCTAAAAGATTTTAAAGGAGATAAGCTTATTATCTATTTTGGATACACTTATTGCCCTGATGTTTGTCCGGCAACTCTTAGTTTAGTAGGCAAAGCCTTAAAGCAAATCAATAATCCTAAGGCTCACCTTCTTTTTATTTCTTTAGATCTAAATAGAGATAATAACTTAAGTAATACAAACGAATGGTTACGATACTTTTACCCAAAAGCAGATGCTTTAATTGCAAAAGATGAAAAAACTCTTCAAAAAATAACAAAACAATATAATATTCAATATCAAAAAATAGATCTAAATGATTCTTTTATGGGTTATTCTATAGCACATAGCAATATGCTTTATCTTATTGATGAAAAAGGTCATTTTTATAAAGAAATTAGCGATTTAAATCCACAAGAAATTTTAAGAGAACTTAGAATTTTTCTAAATTCTCAATAATCATACTTAAGCAAAAAGATCAGTTGAGAGGTATCTTTCAGCCGTATCGTTTAGCATAGTTAAAATTCTTTTATCTGGAAATTTCTTTGCTAGCATACTTGCGGCAAATACATTTGCTCCACTTGATATACCTACCATTAAACCACTTTTGGCAAGTTCTTTGGCTGTATTTATAGCATCTTCATTACTTACCGTGATCACTTCATCTATAACTTCTTTATTTAAAATAGCAGGTATAAAATTCGCCCCTATTCCTTGTATTTTATGGCTTCCCGCTTCACCTTTGCTAAGCAATGGAGAATTTAGAGGCTCGACTCCAACAATATGCACTTTTTCTAATTTTTCTTTTAGTATTTCCCCAACTCCACTAATAGTACCGCCAGTTCCAAAACCAGCTACAAAAATATCAAGTTTATTATCCAAATCTCTTAAAATTTCTAAAGCCGTATTCTTACGATGCGCATTTTTATTTGAAATATTTTCAAATTGAGAAATCATAAAAGAATTTGGAGTATTTAACAATATTTCATTTGCTTTATCAACCGCTCCTTTCATTCCTAAATTTGCAGGAGTTAATTCTAACCTAGCGCCAAAGAGTGTTATCATTTTTCTTCTTTCTAAACTCATAGATTCAGGCATTACAGCAATAAATTTAAGTCCCAAATCTGCACAAATCATAGCCAAAGAAATTCCAGTATTCCCACTAGTTGCTTCAACTATTGTAGTATCTTGATTAATTTTTTTACTATCTAAAGCATCTTTAATCATTTCAAAAGCTGCTCTATCTTTTATAGAATGACTAGGATTTAAAAATTCGCATTTAGCAAAAACATTGATACCAAATTTTTTCAAATGTATAATGGGAGTATTTCCTATAAGCTCACTTACTTTTTCATGTACTTTCATAATTTTAATATCCTTTTTTATTTAATAATGATAGTTTTATAAAAGTTTAAAAAAATAAAGTAAATAAAAGATGCAAAATATCCGAATCAATCAAGAAAGAAGGCTAGAATTTATCTAGCCGAAGTTTTATTTTTTCTTTTTGTTGCTTGCTTTTGCAACAGCTTCTTTAAGGTTTTTACCTACCTTAAATTTTGCAACTCTTGTAGCAGGAACTTTAATTGTTTTTCCTGTGCTTGGTACTCTAGCTTCTCTAGCAGCTCTTTCTTGAGTTGAAAAAGTACCAAAACCAATAAAACTGATGCTATCACCTTTAGCTAAAACATCAGTAATAGTAGAAATAACTGCATCAGTAGCAGTAGTAGCGTCTTTTTTTGTTAGCCCAGCTGTTTGAGCAACTAATGAAATGAAATCTGCTTTAGTCATAAAAGCTCCTTTGTTTTAATTGAAACGCCTAATTTTAGCATATTTAAAAAACAATATCAAGTAAAAAACAGCTTTTTTTAAGTTTTTTTCAAAAAACTTTATTATTTTTTCTTATATCTTTCAAATTCTCCGCTATTATCAATTTCATTACCAATTTTCTCGTATAAATCATAATAAAATTTAACAAATTCTTTACACTTAGGCATAATAGGAAGAAAAATATCATCTTCAATTTCACAAAATCTACTTAAAAACTCTTTTGCATCAAGTCTTAAAGCATAGTGTTTTGCCAATTCATGATAATTTTTTAAAGTTAGTTCTTTAAATTTTTCATAATGCCCTAAATCAAAATTTATCTTCAAATTATTATTTTCAAAAATCAATACTTCACTTTCAAAAAGCAAACTAAGATGAATAAGTCCTTCTGTATAATAAGGTCTAACTTCATCAACCCTTTGCCAAGAAATAAGTCCAATAGCCCTTTTTATAAGTTCATGAAAAACAGGCATTATCAAGTCATCTTGTTCGTGATAAAAGAAATTTATAAGTCCACCTGTAGTAGCTTTATATTCTTCTATATTTTTAAAAAAACCACTCTGATTCATTGTTTTTTCAGTATCATTAGCAATAAAAAATATATGACCAAATTCATGGCCTATAGTTGATACTTCATAAACCCTTTTCCAAATTTTTTCCTGATAAAATAAAATATTTCTTCCAAAATCCAAAAATTCTTTATCAAAAATCTCGCTAGAAATTTTCATAAAAGGCTTTGTTTTAGCATTTTCATATACAAAATTTATAAAGGCAAATATTTTTTTGCCCGCCTTAGAACTTACAAACTCATCATTTGGAACGACTTGAGCTGAGAATAAACCTTTAAGTTCAGCACCATAAAATATCATCGGAGTGCAAATATAAAGTTGAGTTTTTTCTATATTAGATAAAACTTCTTTTTCTAATTCACAATCTTCAAGTCCTATATTTTTATAAACATGTTCAAAACTTTCCTTAATTTCACTACCAAATTTCAAAACATCAAAATCATTCTCATCTTCTATTCTTATATCCCATTCTAATGCCACCGCATGAGTATAATTATCTTCATAATATTCTAAAGGATGTCCCACTTGTAAAGGTGATTTTACTTTCATCCAAGCAAATTCAGCTTCTTGCCAAGCTTTTATAACCCTATCTTCATCTTTTTCGCAAAACGCCAATTTTAATTTTTCAAAATATTCTATATAAGCTTTTTCCTCTTCGTTGCTAGCAAATATTTTTAGTTGATCAATCATATTTTCAAAAGCAAATTCTAATTTTAAAATTTCATTCTCGAAAAATCTCGCATAAGGAACAAATTTCCATAAATTTCCTATTCTAACTAAAACACCATAGCTTCGCTCACAAATTTCTCCTTCTGAAGTTTTTTGATATAAACGATTTTTACGCAAAAATTCCATTGCATCATCTAAATTTGGAAATTGAGTAGATAAAATTTTATTATTTTTTTCTATAATTTCTTTAGTCCAAGAAATTTCAAAAATATTCATAATTAAACCTATATTATGCACTCCTTGTATTAAGGACTGATAAAAATTATTTAAAAGCTTTTTCTCTTTTATTTCATTAATTAAATTTTGATGTTCTTTTTCATAAAACTTTCTAATCTCTTCATAGAACTTATGTTTTAACTCTATAATCTTATCTTCCTTAAAGTTGTTTTTTTTCCACTCTTGAACTAAATTTTCTTCCTTTAAATCAACCAAACGCCTAAGTATGGCTAGCATAGTTGTTTTATCTTGTTTTAATTCGCTTAAAGAAATCAAAGATCTAAAATACTCACCCACATCTTCTTTGTCTAAAAACTCATATAACGCATTATTTCTTTCTTTGTATTTTCTAACCAATTTAGCTATTTCTTTAAAATTATTCATACTTTTATTCTCCTTTTTAACTTTTTTAATTATAATTCATTTTTTAAAATAAGGAGTAAAAATGAGAGATATGGGAGAACCAAAATTAAAAATTGTAGCCATGCCAAGCGATACAAATCCAGCAGGAAATATTTTTGGCGGATGGATACTTTCACAAATCGATTTAGCAGGAGCTATCGCAGCAAGAGAACTTTCTCCTGAACGCGTTGTAACCATCTCTATGGATAAAGTAGTTTTTAAAGAACCTGTTTTTATAGGTGATATAATTTCTTGTTACTCTAAAGTTGTAAATGTGGGCAACACTTCAATCAGCGTTGAAGTAGAAGTCACAGCTCAAAGAGTGGATTCTCAAGGTTGTACTTCTTGCATTAATGTAACTTCGGCTTTAGTAACTTACGTAAGTGTTACAAGAGATGGAAAGAAAAAGCCTATTACTGAAGAACTTAAAAGAATTCATGGCTTTTTAAATGCTTAAAGCTTATTTTGTATGATAAAACTTTATCCTTTAAGCTTATCAGCATTTATTTAAACCGCCACTATTATATTTTTTATCTAGACATTCTTTGAAAAATTCCCCTCTGGTTTTTGGAATTTTTCCTGGATGTTTTTGTTTCATGTGTTCTAAATACTTATCATAACTAGAAAGTCCCACCAAGGGATGAAAAAACCTTTCGGCTTTTTCATAATAATACTTAAATTTTTTGAAATTCATCAATCTTAATATACTTAGTTTCTTTAAGAGGAATTTTAATTTTACCTAAGCAAATTCCTATACAAGAAATTATAACAAGCAAGGTAGCTATCATAAAGAACACACAAAGAATTGCATTAAGTAAATTTCCAACTTTACTTTGAGTGGCTATTGAAATTTCTTTTTTAATTGTAGAAATTTCTTTTTCATCTTTAGTGTTATTTAATTTAAATTCTAAATCTTTAATTTTTTGACTTTGTATGCTAACGGCGGCTACATGACTTACCGCATTTGCTACTTTATTGCCTTCTTCATAAGGCATAATTTTTTGAATTCCTCCATACAGAGTTGCCACTAAGACAAATACCGCAGGTACTAAAGTAACCCAAGTATATCTTGCCTTGCCCATTTTTACAAGTATAGTTGTAGCAAGAAGCAAAGCCATACCCGCAAGCATTTGATTACTCACGCCAAAAAGAGGCCAAAGCGTATAAATTCCTCCCTTAGGATCAATGGCACCTTGATAAAGAAAATATCCCCAACCTGCAACACTTAAAGCCGTAGCCAAAAGTCCAGCTGGATAATTATGAATATCTCCTAAAGGTTTATAAACATTACCCAATATATCTTGCACCATAAAACGACAAGCCCTTGTCCCAGCATCCACCGCTGTTAAAATAAATAAAGCTTCAAACAATATAGCAAAATGATACCAAAAAGCCATCAAATCCACGCCGCCAAAAAGTTCATGCAAGATCAAAGCTACACCTATAGCAAAAGTTGGAGCTCCACCTGTTCTTGAAAGTATAGTATGCTCTCCTATATTTGTAGTCAAAGTAGTAATTTCTTCAGGAGTAATGCTAAATCCCCAACTTGAAATGGTTTGTGCTACACTTACAACATCTGTTCCTATCAAAGCAGAGCTTGAATTTATAGCAAAATAAAGACCTGGATGTAAAATACAAGCACAAATTAAAGCCATAATCGCCACAGCACTTTCAGCAAGCATAGAGCCATATCCAACAGCTAAGGCATGAGTTTCGTTTTCAAGCATTTTAGGAGTAGTTCCACTAGAAATCAAAGCATGAAAACCACTGATCGCACCACAAGCAATGGTAATAAATAAAAATGGAAATACTCCACCTGCAAATACTGGACCTGTTCCATCAAAATACTGAGTATTTGCTTTTGGCATTTGCAAATCAGGAGCAACCAAAACAATAGCTACAGCCATTACCACAATAACACCGATTTTCAAAAAAGTTGAAAGATAATCTCTTGGAGCAAGTAAAAACCACACAGGTAAAACAGAAGCAATAAAACCATAAGCCATCATAACAATTGCCAAAGTTGGAGCTTCTAAAGTAAATATTTTAGCCCAATAAGGATCAGCAGCTATAACGCTACCATAATGAATAGCCAAAATTAAAAGCACAAAACCTATTATAGAAGCCTCCCCTACTCTACCTGGACGGATAAAACGCATATAAATTCCCATAAATATTGCTATAGGAATAGTCATTGCGATAGTAAATAAACCCCATGGAGATTCTGCTAAAGCTTTTACAACCACCATAGCTAAAATGGCAATAATAATAAGCATAATGCCAAAAATCGCCACCATAGCAACTCCACCTGTAAATTTACCCATCTCATCCTTAATCATCTCGCCAAGACTTCTACCTTTTCTACGAGTAGATATAAAAAGAACAACAAAATCATGCACAGCACCCGCTAAAACTCCTCCTACTAAAATCCAAAGCATAGAAGGCAAATATCCCATTTGAGCAGCCAAGATAGGTCCTACTAATGGACCTGCTCCTGCAATAGCAGCAAAATGATGTCCAAATAATACAGCCTTATTTGTAGGCACAAAATCACGCCCATCATTTTCTACAAGTGCTGGTGTTGCGCGATTTTTATCAAGTTCTAAAACCTTATAAGCTACAAAATGCCCATAAAATCTATATCCTATCATATAAATACATACAGCAGCAACCACCAAATAAATCGCTGATACACTTTCGCCATTTTGTAAAGCTAAATAACTAAAACAAATAGCGCCTAAAGTTGCAACAAGCAACCATAAAATTTTAGTACTTAACTGAGTCATATTTCTCCTAAGAAAATAAAATATTTTCAAAGAATAACAGATTTATAGATTAAATTGTATAGAAAGATGTTTAGTTTTTTCACATTTTTAAAAAATATATATTTTTTGTTTCTTTAAGTAGCATAAAAATGAAAAGCTTAAAAACAATCTTTAAGCTTTTTTAATCTAAATAAAGAGAGAATTTACACTTTCGTTATGATAAACACGACGTATTACTTCAGCAAAAACAGATGTAACACTTAATACTTTAATATTTGGTAATTGCTCTTTTAAAGGTATGGTATCTGTTACTACAAGCTCATCTAAAGCTCCACTTGCTATTCTCTCATAGGCTTTTCCACTTAAAACTGCATGAGTACAGCAAGCCATAACAGATTTTGCACCTTTTTCTTTTAAAGCTTCTGCAGCTTTAACTATAGTGCCAGCAGTATCAATAATATCATCTACTAGGATAACTTCTTTATCTTTTACATCTCCAATGATGTTCATTACTTCACTTTCATTGGCTTTTTCGCGACGCTTATCAACTATAACTATATCAAGTCCTAAATGCTTTGCAACACTCCTAGCTCTTGCAACACCGCCTATATCTGGACTTCCTATAATAGCATTTTTAAAATGTTTGGCTTTAATATAATCATTAAAAACTATACTTCCATAAAGATTATCTACTGGAATATCAAAAAAACCCTGAATTTGTCCTGCATGCAAATCTATCGTAGCTACGCGATCAATCCCAGCTGCCTGAATCAAATTAGCCACAAGTTTAGCAGTAATTGGCACTCTAGGATTTGCTTTTCTATCTTGTCTCGCATAGCCAAAATATGGGATAATAGCCGTAATCGAATTTGCACTTGAGCGACGCAAAGCATCTGTAAGAATTAAAAGTTCCATTAAATTATCGTTTGTAGGAGCACAAGTACTTTGAATAATAAAAACATCCTTTCCGCGTACGCTCTCATCAATTTGAACACTAATCTCCCCATCACTAAACCGTTTTACTCCAGCATCGCTTAAAGGCAGGGAAAGATATTTAGAAACTTGTCTTGCAAATTCCACATTAGCTGAGCCTGAAAAAATTTTATAACCTCGCATAAAAAACCTTAATCAATAAAATTATGAATTAATACAAAGGATTTTAATAAAAAAAATGTTAAAAACTGCTGTAAATTTAAAAAGCTTATATAAAAATATAAGCTTTTTTAAGAAATGTAAGCTGTCTTTTTGGCATAATATCTTACCAACATAGAAAGTGAAAAACATATTATAAAATAGATTCCCGCAACAACACCTATCATCGCTAAAATTTCTTCAAAACTTGTTAGTTTTGCCAATATAGTTTTTGAGTTATAAGTAAGCTCAGCTATACCTAAACCCGCTAAATAAGCTGTATCCTTTACAGTGGTTACAATTTGAGATAATAAAGCAGGTACTATTTTTCTAAAAGTTTGTGGTAAAATAATATAAAAAAGAGTAAAAAATTTACCAAAACCTTGAGAATAAGCTGCTTCAAACTGACCTTTTGGTATAGAATTTAATCCACCTCTAATAATTTCAGCCATAACCGAACTCGTATAAAGTGAAAATCCTATAGTACCCCAAAAAGCTTGAGGAAATTGTCCAAAAAATACAGGTAGAACAAAACAAGCTGCAAGCATCCATAATAATAAAGGAGTATTTCTAAAAATATCTATATAGCAAGCTGCTAAAAATTTACTTAATCTATCCCCATAATTTTTAGTTATAGCTAAAAAAGTTCCAAAAACAATCGAAATAATACAAGTTGCTAAGGCTATTTTTAATGTCAGAAATAAACCTTGCATTAAAAATTCAATATTTTGTGCATTAAAAACATTTTCCATTAACAACCCTTTATCTCGTTAAATGTGCTTTTTTTAATTTATTTTCATAAGCCTTTGCAAAATAAGCCAAAGGATAACAAATTATAAAATATAAAACCGCTGCAAATATATAAGCTGGCGCATAATTTCCATAATCAGCTGCATAACTATCAGCAGAATGCATTAACTCAGCTCCACCTACAATAAGCAATACAGAGGTATTTTTGATTAAATTTACCATTTGATTTGTCATCGGTGGTAAAATAATTCTAATGGTTTGAGGTACTATGATATAACGCATTTGCTGAATATAAGTAAACCCTTGAGAAGCAGAAGCTTCAAACTGACCTCTTGGCACAGCCAAAATTCCACTTCTAACCACCTCGCTTACATAAGCTCCGTGATAAGCCCCAACACCCAATACACCAATAGTAAATATATCAAGTCTTATACCTAAAATAGGCAAGGCATAAAACAAAAAGAAAATTTGTATTACCAAAGGAACATTTTGAAAAAGCTCTACGTAAATTCTAGTGTAGGCTCTGATAATTTTAAATCTACTTATAGCCATAACTCCGCCTATAGTTCCAAAAATTGTAGCTATAAGCAAAGCAAGAATGCTTACTTCTAAAGTATAAATAAAACCATTAATAAAAGCATCTTTATTATCCAAAGCATCTAAAAATTTCCATACCGCAAAAGGGCTTATACTATTTTCATCATATAAACCCCAAGAAGTAAGAATTTGTCTTAAATGTTCAACAAAACCTACACTTTCATTCATATTATAAACCCCATTTTTTCGCTAAAGCATCAATTTCACTTTTATGTTCTTTTACAAAATCATCAACATATTTTGCAAAAGCTGGATCATCTTTTTTGGTTACAATACCATAACTTTGTGGTTCAAAACTATCTGGTAAAATTTCACTTTTATCATCCACATAACCTAACAATATTGATTTGTCTACAGAAAACGCATCAACTCTTTTAGCATCTAAAGCAGCTTTTATACTTGGATAATCAGGAAATTCACTAAATTTAACATCGACACCAATTTTTTTAGCAGCTTCACCTATAGCTTTTTTTGTAGTTGCAGCTTGAGCTACTCCAATATTTGCACCTTTCATATCAGCTAAAGATTTATAATTTTTTTCTTTTAAAACTAAAAGCCCTATAGCATCTTGATAATAAGGTTCTGAGAAATTATAAATTCTTTTTCTCTCTGGAGTAATAGTAAAAGTTGCTATCACTGCATCTACACTACCATTATCAAGCAAAGGGCCTCTTGTTTTAGCATTAACTGCGACTAGTTTTATTTTTTTATCATCACCTAATATACTTTTAGCTAGCAATTTGGCAACATCTACTTCAAAACCTTTAATTTCACCTGTTGCTTGATCAAGTAAAGCATAATGTGGAACATCATTTTTAACACCAACTATTAATTGTCCTTTAGATTTAATAGACTCAAGTTTACCTTCTGCTGCATTAGCATTACTGAATGCAACACAAGCACCTAGAGCAAAAACTGCCAACTTTAATAAAGATTTTCTAAAAACCATTTTTTCTCCTTTCAATTTTGGTTAATTTTTAAGAATTTTCCCTAAAAAGAGTCGCGCTCGTTCGGTTTTTGGATTTGAGAAAAATTCACTAGGAATATTTTCTTCCACAATAGCGCCATCTTCCATAAAAATAATCCTATCTGCTACTTCTTTTGCAAAACCCATTTCGTGTGTAACAACCACCATGGTAGTATTGCTTTGGTGTGAAATTTCTTTCATTACATCTAAAACCTCTTGTATGGTTTCTGGATCAAGGGCTGAAGTAGGTTCATCAAATAAAATATAGGGTTTTTTAGTACAAAGTGATCTTGCTATAGCAACGCGCTGTTGTTGTCCGCCTGAAAGGGTTGCTGGATAAACATTTGCTTTATCCACTAAACCTACGACTTTTAAATACTTAAAAGCTGTTTCTTCAGCTTCTTTTTTAGATTTTTTTTGAAGTTTCATTGGAGCTAAGGTTAAATTTTGCAAAACCGTCATATGTGGATATAAATTAAAATGCTGAAAAACCATTGCACAATATTTTCGACAAATTTCAATTTTATTTTTATGATTTAAAACAAGATTGTTAACTACGACCTCTCCTGAACTAACTTCTTCAAGCCCATTCATGCAACGGATAGTTGTACTTTTTCCACTTCCACTTGGACCTATAATAACAAGCTTCTCACCTTCTTTAACAGAAAGATTAATATTCTTTAGAACATGATGAGTTCCGTAGTATTTGTTTACATTTTTTAATTCAATCAAGTTTTTTCCTTTATTTTTAACTAAATATAAAATTAATTAAAATTATTTTATCATTAAATAAAGAAAACTACTTCAAAATGTAACTTATTTTTACTAATAAATTTCTAAAGTGTAACTTTTAGTAATTTTTAGAATTCATACTTTTTCATAGTAAACACCTCTTGGAGAGAAAATCTTTTTAAAATAAATAGTCTCTGGAATTAAATCAGCATTGCCAACATAAAGCCTTCCTTTATCATTTAAAATTCTATGAAATCTCTCCATAAGTTTTAGTTTTGATTCATGATCAAAATAAATAATCATATTTCTAGAAGCTATAATATCAAATTTTCCCAATCTTGAAAATTTTTCTTCAAAAACATTGCAAAGTTCAAATTTACAAGTACAAAGCTCATTTTTATTAATAGTATAAAATTTATCTTCGCTTTCTAAAAAAAACCTTCTTTTTTCACTCTCGCTCAATCGCTGTAAAGTTCTTCCTTGATATTTTCCAAGTTTTGCTTTTTCAATCACGCTTGAATTAATATCAATGCCTAAAACATACATATCTTTAATAAAATTCTGTGCAGCCAATAATGCCAAAGAATATACCTCTTCTCCACTTGAACAAGGGGCGCTTAGGATATTTACTCTCTTTTCTAAGCTTTTGGCATAATAAATTATTTCTTTCAATTGAGCCAATTCTCTTAAAAAATAAGTTTCACCTATGGTTACAAAATCTAAAGTTTCTTGTTTAAGTTGTCTATTACTTTTTAATTTTCCCAAAAATTCGGAAAAATTTTTAGTATTAGTTCCTTCAAGAAATTTATTCAACTTTAAAGCTAATATATTTTTTTTATCGGTTAAATCAATACCGCTCATTTCGTTGATAATTTTTATAAATTCATTAAGTTCTAATTCGCTAGGAGTTATTTTTTTTTCCATGTAATTTTCCTTTTATTAATCCTGATCAATAAAATTTATAATTTCTTTTTTAATTTCTTTTAAGCTCATAGGTTTTAAATGTGGATTCATATCTTTCGCTCTTTTTGGCATACCATAAACGACGCTATCTGCCTCATTCTCACATAAACATCTAACCCCTGTTTTATAAAGCTCAAATAAACCTTTTGCGCCATCATCTCCCATACCCGTTAAAATAATAGCAAGTATTTTATTTGTTTTTGCCAAAGAAACAGCGGAATGAAAAAGCAAATCTACACTTGGCTTAAAACTTGATACCACATCTTGCCAAGAGGCTACAATATTTAAATTTCCAGATAAAATAGTATTTTTAGGGCAAATATAAATTTTATTGCTTAATATCTCTTTATCGTTCAATAAGCACACTTCACTAAAAGCCTCTTTATTAAATTGCCCCACAAAAGATGGAATAAAACTAACACTCATGTGTTGAGCTATAACTACACAAGTATTTTTTATATCAATATCCTTTAAAAGAAATTTAAGCTGATTAGGACCACCTGTTGAAGATCCTATGAGTATGAGCTTCATTTTCTTCTCCCCTTAATTTATTGAAATTTTATTTTTCTTGTCGCAAATTCTAACATATATAAAGAAAAATAAAGCTTATTTTTAAAAAAAGAAAAGCTGTTTTTATGATTTAATATGATAAGATTAGATTTTTATCTTATTTTATATAGTAATTAGGAAACCAATGCTTAGGGAAAAAATTTATATTGCTAGTGATCATGCTGGTTTTGAATTAAAAGAAAAAATTTGCGTATTTTTAAAAGAAAAAAATATAATTTTTAACGATTTAGGAACAAACACTTGCGCAAGCTGTGATTATCCTGATTATGCACATTTACTTGCCGAAAAAATAGACAAACGAAGCTTTGGCATTCTTATTTGTGGAAGTGGAATTGGAATTTCTATTGCAGCAAATCGTCATAAAAACATTCGCTGCGCATTATGCCATGAAAGCTTAAGTGCGGAACTTGCAAGAAGACATAATGATGCCAATGTTTTGGCATTAGGTGGAAGATTAATCGGGATTGAATTAGCTACAGATATTATAGAAAAATTCATTCAAACTCCTTTTGAAGAAGGGAGACATATGCAAAGAATTCAAAAAATTGAGGTAAAAATATAATGTTTACAAACTGGCTTGTTTTAACTATATTAATTTGTGCAACTATCTATCTGATTGTAATGTTGTTTTACTATAAAACTCTACTTAATAAAGAAAAAACATCAAAAGATTTTATCAAAAACAATCTTGATGATACTGAGATTGTTATTAGAAAACTACAAATCCAACTTCAAAGAAGTCTTGGAAATATAGATATACTCACAGAAGAGCTTAATAAAATCAAAGCAGACCTTACATCTTTAAGAACTAGAAATTCTCAATATCGTTTAGAAAATGACAAACTAAGACAAAGAATTAAAGAATTAGAAGCAAAAATCGAGGCATTATTATGATAAAACTAACACAAGAAGAACAAAAATACCTGCTTGATAGCATTAGAATTATTGCTGATTTTCCAAAAAAAGGAATTATTTTTAGAGATATTACCACTCTACTAAATAACAAAGAGGCTTTAAATTTTCTACTTAAACATTTAAAAGAACGTTACAAAGATTACAATCTAGACTTCATAGCAGGAACAGAAAGCAGAGGATTTATCTTTGCATCTATGATTTGTGCAAAACTTAATCTTCCTTTTGTGCCTATTAGAAAACCTGGAAAACTCCCTTTTGAAACCTTTAGCTGCGAATATGATCTTGAATATGGCAGCGATAAAGTAGAACTTCATAAAGATGCATTTAAAAATATTCAAAATGCAAAGGTTTTACTTGTAGATGATTTAATAGCAACTGGCGGAACAGCTATAGCTTCGTATGAACTTATTCAAAAAGCTGGAGCAAAATGCGTTGAAGCTTGTTTTTTAATGAATCTTAAAGATTTAAATGGAGCAAATAAACTTGAAAAACTTACTTCAGTTTATAGTGTTTTAGAAATTTAAAACTATAGAAAGGCGCAAATGGAAGAATTTTTAAAAAATTTACTTTACCAATACAAAGATCTAGCATATATTATTATTTTTTTATGGTGTATTTTAGAAGGGGAGTTGGCTTTAATTTTGGCAGGTATTTTTGCCCATCAAGGACATGTAAATTTAGGCTTTGTTATATTTATAGCAGGACTTGGTGGTTTTGTAGGCGATCAAATTTATTTCTATATAGGAAGATATAATAAACGCTACATACAAAAAAAATTAAAAACCCAAAGGCGTAAATTTGCAGTAGCACACTTACTTTTACAACGTTTTGGTTGGCCTATTATTTTTATACAACGCTATATGTATGGCTTTAGAACCATTATACCTATGAGTATAGGAGTCACGCGTTATAGTGCAAAAAAATTTGCTATTATCAATCTTTTTAGTGCTTGGGTTTGGGCATCAATCACTATACTTTTAGCTTGGTATTTTGGAGAACAAATTTGGAAGATGGTGACTTGGGCTGAAGAACATTGGTATTATGCAGCCATTATTATTATAGCTTTTTTATCCCTTTTATTATTTGGTTTTAAACAAATGGAAAAAGCTATACTTAAAGATAAAAGGAAAAAATCATGAAATTTGAATTAAACGATAAAAAACTAGATGCTATAAAAGCAGACTTTGAACTTATTTTTATACAGGATAAAAATTTAAAAAATTTTAACAAAGAAAAAGATTTTTTTAAACTTAATAATTACAAAGGCGAAGGTGTATTACTAGACTTAAACAATAAAAAGCTTTATTTAGAGCTTAAAAGCCTTGCTTATGAGGATATAAGATTAAGTCTTTGCACAGCATATAAAACTCTTGAAAAGCTTAATATAAAAAGCGTAAAACTTCCTAGCATAATAGGAGATTGTGTAGTTAGAAGTTTTACATCTTTAGTTGAAGGCGTACTTTTTGGAGCTTATAAATTTGATAAATATAAAAGCGAGAAAAAAACAAGCACTTTGGAAAAATTTATTATTTCAAGCGAAGAATTAAATGGTAAGAAATTTAATAAAGATGAAGCTAAGATAGGCTTGGAGCGTGGAGAAATTTTAGCTAATGCCACAAATTTTACTAAAAATATAGTCAATGAAATTCCTGAAATTTACACCCCTTTAAAAATGGCAGAAGATGCGCAAAATTTAGCTAAAGAAAATAAAAACATTATTTGTAAAATTTATGATGAAAAATTTTTGGCCAAAGAAAAAATGAATGCTTTTTTGGCAGTCAATCGTGCCTCGGTACATCCACCACGCCTCATTCATCTAAGCTATAAAGCCAAAAATGCAAAAAAACGTGTTGTATTTGTTGGAAAAGGCTTAACTTACGATTGCGGTGGATTAAGCTTAAAACCAGCTGATTTTATGCTTACAATGAAAGCTGATAAAAGCGGTGCAGCAGCAGCAATGGGGATCATAAAAGCCGTAGCCGAGCTTGCTTTAGATTTAGAAGTGCATTGTATTTTAGGTGCAACTGAAAATATGATAGGCGGCAATGCTTATAAGCCTGATGATGTGTTAATCAGTCGCGAAGGCGTAAGTATAGAAGTAAGAAATACAGATGCAGAAGGACGCTTGGTTTTAGCTGATTGTCTTTCTTTTGCACAAGATTTAAAACCTGATTTACTTATCGATATGGCAACACTTACTGGAGCTTGTGTTGTAGGACTTGGAGAATTTACAAGTGCTATTATGGGAAACAATGAAGAATTGCAAAATGATTTTTATCTAAGCTCTAAAAAAAGTGGAGAATATACTACAATCTTACACTTTAACCCCCACTTAAGAGAACTTATAAAATCAAATATTGCCGATATTAGCAACACTGCCTCTAGTCGCTATGGAGGCGCAATTACCGCGGGGTTATTTTTAGATAAATTTATTCGTAAAGAATATAAAGACAAATGGTTACATCTTGACATAGCAGGACCTGCTTATACGGAAAAATCTTGGGGATATTCTAGTTTTGGTGCAGGTGGAGCTGGAGTTAGAATGTGTGTTAATTATTTAATTCAAATTTTAAGGAAATCTAAATGAGTTTAAGCGTAGGTATAGTAGGACTTCCAAATGTTGGCAAATCAACGACTTTTAATGCTTTAACTAAAGCACAAAATGCCCAAAGTGCAAACTATCCTTTTTGCACTATAGAGCCTAACAAAGCCATGGTTGAAGTTCCTGACTTAAGACTTAATGAACTTGCTAAAATCGTAAAACCTGAAAGAATTATGCATTCTTTAATAGAATTTGTAGATATCGCTGGACTTGTTAAAGGTGCAAGTAAGGGTGAAGGCTTAGGAAATAAATTTCTTTCAAATATACGCGAAACTGAGGTTATTTTACACATAGTGCGTTGTTTTGATGAAGAAAATATCACCCATGTTGAAGGTGGAGTTAATCCTTTGCGTGATGTAGAAATTATCAATACAGAACTTATTTTAGCAGATATTGAACAACTTAGTAAAAAAATAGAAAAACTCACCAAAGAAACCAAAGCCAACCAAAAGGGTGCTAAAGAAAGCCTCGAACTTGCAAATTCTTTACTTGATCATTTAAACAAAGGCTTAGCTGCAAGTTCTTATCCTGAAAAAGAAAGCGAAATTTATCAAGCCTTAATCAAAGAATTAAGACTGCTTTCTGCTAAAGAAGTGATTTATGGTGCAAATGTTGATGAAAATGGTATTAGTGAAGATAATGATTATGTAAAAGCTTTAAAAGAATATGCTAAAAAAAATGATCATGAAGTTATCAAGCTTTGTGCAAAAATCGAAGAAGAATTAGTAGGATTAAGTGATGAAGAAAGTCGTGAATTTTTAAGTTCTCTAGGAGTTAACGAAAGCGGTCTTGATCAAATCATACGCACTGCTTTTACTAAGCTTGGACTGATCAGTTATTTTACCGCTGGTGTAGTTGAAGTGCGTTCTTGGACAATCAAAAAAGGCTGGAAAGCACCAAAAGCAGCGAGCGTGATTCATAATGACTTTGAAAAAGGCTTTATAAAAGCTGAAGTTATTTCCTATGAAGACTATATCCAATACAAAGGCGAAAATGGCGCCAAAGAAGCAGGAAAGCTACGCCTTGAAGGAAAAGACTATATCGTTTTAGATGGCGATGTAATGCATTTTAGATTCAATGTTTAGGCAAAATAGCCTAAACAATATTTATATTTTTTTAATAAATTCTTGTAAAATTTGAATTTGCTTTTCTACGCTTGTAGTAGAACTTGAGCCTTCACTTTGTTTAGAATTTAAAGAAATTTCAAAATTTAAAAGCTCTATAGCTTTTTCATCAAATATAGGATCTATTTTTGAAAGATCTTTAATTTCGCTTATATCAATGCCTTGTATTTCAGCTTGTGCAACAACATTTCCTACTATAAAATGTGCCTTTCTAAAAGGAATATTTTTTTCACGCACTAAATAATCCGCCAAATCAGTAGCCAATAAATGACCTTTTTTGCAAGCATTAAGCATATTTTCTTTATTAATTCGTATTTCTTTTAACATTGCATTTAAGATGATTAAACTATCTTTAGCGGTTTTTACACTATCAAAAAGCCCTTCTTTATCTTCTTGCATATCTTTATTGTAAGCTAAAGGTAGAGCTTTCATTATAGTTAAAAGAGAAATCAGATTTCCATAGACACGCCCTGTTTTTCCGCGTATAAGTTCACAAACATCGGGATTTTTTTTCTGAGGCATGATAGAACTTCCTGTTGAAAAACTATCACTTATGGATATAAAAGAAAATTCCGAACTTGAAAATAAAATCATTTCCTCGCAAAGTCTTGAAGTGTGTGTAAAAATAACTGCTATATCATAAAGTAAATCAAGAGCAAAATCTCTATCACTCACTCCATCCATAGCATTTGGCATAATATCTTTAAATCCTAAAATTTTAGCGTTCAACTCACGATTGGTGGCATAGCTTGTTCCTGCACACGCACAAGACCCAAGTGGCGAAAAATCAGCGAGTTCTAGACTATTTTGCAAACGCTTAATATCTCGCATTAGCATAAAAGCATAAGCTAAAATATAAAAAGAAAAACTCACAGGCTGAGCGTGTTGTAAATGTGTAAAACTTGGCATAATAGTTTTTTTATGCACTTTGGCATGTTTGAGCATGGTTTGAATCAATTCTTTTAAAAGCTTTATAAGTTCAATATGAGATTTTTTGACAAAAAGTTTAAAATCAGTAGCCACTTGATCATTTCTACTTCTTGCAGTATGAAGTCTTCCACCAATTTCACTACCTATAAGCTCGCTTAAACGCTTTTCTATAGCCATATGAATATCTTCATCTTTAATATCAAAAATAAATTTGCCTTGCTCTATTTCACTTCTAACCTGCTCTAAACCTTTTATAATAGCATCTAATTCTTCTTTTTTTAAAATACCACAACTTTCAAGCATTGTAGCGTGTGCTATAGAACCTTGTATATCTTCATTGAACAAAGTTTTATCTACATTTAAACTTGCATTAAATTCTTTTAAAAGCTCATCACTTGCACTACTAAAGCGTCCTGACCACATTTCATTTTTCATTTAAATGCCTTAAATTTTTGGTCCAAATTTGCTAAATTCAATGCCTTCTTTGACATCTTCGTAACGTTTAAAATTTTGTATAAACATATGTGCTAATTTATCTCTTGTTGCAATATAATTATTTTTATCTGACCAAGTATTTATAGGATTTAAAAGCGTGCTTTCTACACCTTCTAAAGCTTTTGGAATAGCTAAATCAAACACTTCAAAATTTTCAAATTCGCATTTTGCAATACTTCCATCTAGAATAGCATTAATGCAAGCCCTAGTAGCCTTAATACTCATTCTTTTACCCACACCGTAGCTTCCACCGCTCCAGCCTGTATTAACAAGATAAACATTAGCTTCATGCTTTTCAATCTTTTCACCAAGTAATCTCGCATAAACCGTTGGATGCAAAGGCATAAAAGGTTCTCCAAAACAAGCTGAAAAAGTTGCTTGAGGTTCTAAAATACCACGCTCAGTTCCAGCTACTTTTGCTGTATAACCACTTAAAAAATAATACATAGCCTGCTCTTTGCTTAGTTTACTTACTGGAGGTAAAATTCCAAAAGCATCTGCACTTAAAAATATAATATTTTTTGGATGCCCTGCTTTTAGACTAGGCTCATGATTTTCAATATGCTCTATAGGATAAGAAACTCTTGTATTTTCTGTTTTTGAAGCATCAGCATAATCAACACTCTTATCGGCTCTTAAAACTACATTTTCTAAAAGTGCATTTCTTTTAATGGCACCATAAATTTCAGGCTCATGTTCAGGATCGAGATTGATTGTTTTTGCGTAACAACCACCCTCAAAATTAAATACACCTTCATCATCCCAACCATGTTCGTCATCACCTATAAGTTTTCTTTTTGGATCGGTTGAGAGTGTAGTTTTTCCAGTGCCACTAAGTCCAAAGAAAAGTGCTACATCACCTTTTTCTCCGACATTTGCACTACAATGCATAGAAAGTTTATTTTCTAGTGGCAACCAATAATTCATCATAGAAAAAATACCTTTTTTCATTTCTCCGCCATACCAAGTTCCACCAATAACTGCTATATTTTCTTCAACATTAAAGATTACAAAAACCTCTGAATTTAAACCATCTTGTTTGTAATCTTCATTGATACATTTGCAAGCATTATAAACAATAAAATCTGCTTTAAAATTCTCAAGTTCTTCTTGACTTGGGCGAATAAACATATTTTTAACAAAATGCGCTTGCCATGCAATTTCAGTAACAAATCTTACTGCTTTGCGACTTTGCAAAGAAGCGCCACAAAAAGCATCTTGAACATAAATTTTCTTTCCACTTAATTCTTGTTTTGCTTTGGTCAAAAGCTTATCAAATAATTCTTTTGTAATGGGCTGATTTACCTTTCCCCAAGCAATATACTTACTAGATGGATCTTGTTTTACAAAATATTTATCTTTAGGACTTCTACCTGTAAAAATCCCTGTATCTACACAAAAAGTATCATTATCCGTACTTAAACCTTCATTATTTGCTTTTTCATGAGCATTTAATTCATCATAACTTAAATTATGAAAAATTTCTTTTATATTATCCAAACCTAAATTATCAAATTTTTTCATCTTTCCCTCACTTTAATTCTTATAGATAGCTAATACTTCGCCTTCGTTAACAGTATCGCCTATTTTAATACAAAGCTCTGAAATAATTCCATCTTTTGGAGCATTAACCTCAATCTCCATTTTCATTGCTTCTAAAACCATGATGGCTTGACCTGATTTTACTTCTTCACCTTCGTTAACATAAATTTTAAAGACATTACCTGAAATACCTGCTAAAACTTCATTTTCAGCATCTACAGAACTTGTTGAATTTGAAGAAACAATATTTTTATTTTCTTCTACTTTTTTTACACTTTTAACATTAACATCTTTATCAAAACCATAGCTTACCTCTACATGATATTTATTACCATTTACAGCTACGGTAAATTTGTTTTCATCTACACTCATAGGCTTTGGCATACTAGCTAATTTGCGTACATTTACCTTTGCCTCTCCTTTTAAAAATGCTATACCTTTTTCTTTACAAGCTGCTGCAATAAATATATTTTCTTCACTCGTTTCTATACTCTCTTTTTCAAGCAAGGTTTTGGTATAAACTATACTTTTACTCTCATCTTTATCAGCTATATTAATAGCAAGCTCTGTAGTAGGTTCTAAATTAAGTTGTTTTGAAGCAAGTTCAACAATATTTGCATCGGGTGTAACAGGAGTTTTTCCAAAATAACCAAGCACCATTTTTCCATAACCTTCTGCTATTTTTTTCCAAGGTCCAAACATCACATTATTAAAAGCTTGTTGAAAATAAAATTGAGAAACTGGAGTAACCGAAGTACCAAATCCACCTTTTTCTACAACTTCTCTCATAGCATGAATGACTTGTGGAAATTTATCTAAGATATTATTATCTCTCATCATTTGTGTATTTGCTGTTAAAGCTCCTCCTGGCATAGGAGAAAAAGGAATAAGTGGATTTACCATAGTAGCTTCAGGTGGTAAAAAATATTCTTTTAAACAATCTTTTAAAACTTCTTCGTATTTTAGAATTTTTTCTTCCTCAAGTCCGCCTAAATCATAATCTTTGCCTTTTAAAGCATGCATCATGGTTAAAATATCAGGCTGAGAGGTTCCGCCACTTACTGGAGCCGCAGCCAAATCGATACCATCAACCCCTGCTTCAAGTGCTGCAAGATAGCAGGCTATACTCACTCCTGCAGTTTCATGCGTATGAAGTCTAATGTGTGTATCTTGAGGTAAAATTTTTCTAGCCATTTTAATGGTTTCATAAATTTTATTTGGATTAGAAGTCCCACTTGCATCTTTGAAACAAATACTATGAAAAGGAATTTCTGCTGCTAAAATTTCTTTTAAAATTTTTTCATAAAAAGGCACATCATGGGCACCTTTACAATTTGGCGGTAAATCCATTAAAGTGATAGTAATTTCATGCTTTAACCCATGTTTTACTATACATTCACCACTAAATTTTAAATTATTTACATCATTAAGGGCATCAAAATTTCTTATCGTTGTAGTACCGTGTTTTGCAAAAAGTTTTGCATGCAAATCAATAAGTTCACTACTTCCAGTATCTAAAGTAACGGTATTGACCCCTCTTGCTAAAGTTTGAAGATTGACATCTTTTCCTACAATAGCCCTAAATCTATCCATCATGGTAAAAGCATCTTCATTAAGATAAAAATACAAGCTTTGAAATCTAGCACCACCGCCAAATTCAAAATGTGTAATGCCTGCTTCTTTTGCTGCTTCTATTGCAGGAAAAAAATCATCCATTAAAACCCTAGCTCCATAAACAGACTGAAAACCATCCCTAAAGCTTGTATCCATTACATCGATGAATTTTTTAGCCATTATTTTTCCTTAAAAAATATTTTTTCATTATTATACAAAAATTTGATAACACATTACCAAAATTATTGCTATAGGCGATATAAAACGAATAAAAAACAACCAAATTAAGAAAATTTTTCGACTTATAAATTTAGAAAAAATTTTATAAATTTGTTTTTTATTCATAAAAAAACCTACAAATATAGAGCATGCTATAGCACCAAGTGGAAGTAAAAAATTTGAAGTTAATTTATCTAATAAAGTAAAAAAATCTTTGCCAAAAAAACTAAACATAGAAAAAAAATTTAAATTTAACGACAAGATACAACAAATTCCAAAAACAAAAACAAATAAACCTATTAAAAATAGAGCTTTAGCACGAGAAATTTGATAGTTATTAATCATATAAAAAGTTAAAGGCTCTATCATTGAAACAGCTGAAGTAATACCAGCAAAAAAAAGTGCTAAGAAAAAACAAAATGCAAAAATATAGCCTAAAATCCCAAGCTGATTAAACAAACTCATCAAGGATACAAAAACAATCCCCGCTCCTTGAGTATGTGGATCGGCTCCAAATTCAAAGATAAAAGTAAAAACAATAAGTCCCATAATAAAAGAAATCAATAAGTTAATCAAAACAATATACACTGAACTTTTTATAAAATTTGTTTTTTTATCCAAGGCTGATGAATATGTAACTATACAACCTATTCCCAAGCATAAGGTAAAAAATGCAAGCCCTAAGGCTTCGGCAATAGAGCTAAATTTAAAGTGTGAAAAATCAGGATAAAATAAATAAGAAAAAGCATTTGCAAAACCTTGCTTAAATCCCATGCAATAAAACAACATAAAAACAAGCATTAAAAATAAGCTAGGCATTATAACAACGTTTAATTTTTCAATCCCTTTGATTAAACCTTTAGATACTATCAATAAAGTAAGAAAAAAAGATAAAGTGAAGAAAAAAACAGAACTTGTCAAATTTGTAGTGATTAAATTCTGAAAATTACTTGCTGCTTCATCTAAAGTTTTAGGAAGATAATAAAGACTCACTACAGTATATTTTAAAACCCATCCCATGATAACTAGATAAAAAGAGAGGACAAAAATACCACCTAACATAAAAACGCCGCCATATCGCCATCTATTGCCATATTTTATAGCAAGATTTGAATAAGCATTTGCAAGATCACTTTTACTTAAACGTCCCATAGCCACTTCAGCCAAAAAAATACTAAATCCTATAGTTAAGGTAAAAAACAAATATAAAAGCACAAAAACAAAACCACCATTTTCTGCACTTAAAGTTGGAAATTTCCAAGCATTACCTAAACCAACGGCTCCACCAGCAACAGCCAATACAAAACCGATTTTTGAAAAATATGTTCTCATTATTTTTCAAACTCACTTTAAAAAAGCGGCTATCATAACTATAACAACAGCCAAAGGGGAAATAAATCTCAAAAACACATACCAAAGTTCAAAAAATATACCGCTCATATAAGGTTCAAATAAAATTTTTAAAGCATCTTTTTTCATCACAAATCCCACAAAAATAGCTGCCAAAATTCCACCTAAAGGCATAATAACCTTGCTTGAAACACTATCAAGCAAATCAAAAAAACTCATTCCAAAAAATCCAAACTGAGTACTTTTTAAAGAAGATAAAATACACAACATTCCTAAAATATAAACAACAATTCCTATTAAAATCAAAGCTTTTTTACGGCTCATGCCAAAAGTATTAATAAGATAAAAAGCAAAAGGCTCTATCATTGAAACAGCTGAAGTAATACCAGCAAAGATTAAAGAAATAAAAAATGCTGCTCCAAAAATACAACCAATCACCCCAATTTTTTCAAATAAAGTAGCTAAGGAAATAAAAACAAGTCCTGGTCCTTGCTGATTAGGATTGTAGCCAAATTCAAAGATAAAAGTAAAAACAACCAAACCCATTAATAAACCAACTAAAAGATTGATAAAAATAATATTTAAAGTACTGGTAATAAAATTGGTTTTATCAGGCAGACTAGCAGAATAAGTAATAATCGTTCCAACGCCCAAAGAAAGACTAAAAAAAGCAAGTCCTAAGGCTTCAAGAACATTTGAAGTGTTGATTTTGGAAAAATCAGGTACAAAAAGAAATTTAACCGCCATCATAAAACCATCTTTACTAATAGCATAAACAAGCATCAAAATAAGTAAAATAAACAATGAAGGCATCATCCAAACATTTAACTTTTCAATCCCATTCTTAACACCTTTAGAAACAATATAAAAAACACATAAAAAAACCAAAGTAAAACAAATAAACTGACTTAAAAAATCCTCACTTGTAAAAAATCCAAACTGTGCTTTACTTACTTCTAGATCCATAGGCAAATTTCCAGTGATACTTAAAAACACATATTTAACTATCCAGCCAATCACCAAGGTATAAAAAGAAACTATTAAAATCGCCCCCACCATAGTAAAACCAACATAAGACCAAGCTTTTTTATTTGAAGGTGCTAACTTTTCATAGGCATTAACCGGATCTTTTTCACTAATTTTTCCTATGCTAAGCTCAGCTAAAAATATCACAAAACCTACACCTAAAGTAAGAATTATATAAAGCAAGATAAAAGCAGATCCACCACTTTGACCTACTAATGTTGGAAATTTCCAAGCATTACCCAAGCCCACCGCTGAACCTGCTACCGCTAAAATGAAACCTATTTTTGAAAATTTAGAACTCAATGTTACAACCTTAACTTAAAAATTATTTTAAAATATTATTAAAGCAAAAAAACTTTTAAGCTTTATTGAAAACAATCAAATTTAAATCAAAAATGTGAATTTTTGTAAATTTCAATAAAAATAAAGATACTTTTGGTTATAATTCGGCTTTATTTTTAAGTCTTAAGTAGGGATACGCAAGCCGAACTGATTTAAAAATTGAAAAAATTTTTTTATAGAAAGGTTAAGATAATGAAAAAAGTTCTTTTTTTATTATTAGCATGTTCAGCAGTAGCTTTTGCAGCTGAAACTAATGCTCCAGTAGAGCAAGAAGCTATTAATGTATGGATTAAAGCATTTTCAGTTCTTGCAGCAGGTTTAGGTCTTGGTGTTGCAGCACTTGGTGGTGCTATCGGTATGGGTAATACTGCAGCGGCAACAATTGCAGGAACAGCTAGAAACCCTGGCCTTGGGCCAAAATTAATGACAACTATGTTTATCGCTTTAGCGATGATTGAAGCACAAGTTATCTATGCTCTTGTTATCGCGCTAATAGCACTTTATGCAAATCCTTTTATAGTTTTACAATAAAACTTATCAAAGCCCTTTTTGGGCTTTTTTTATGCGGTTATGGTGGAATTGGTAGACACGCCATCTTGAGGGGGTGGTACGCTCTGCGTGTGCGAGTTCAAATCTCGCTAACCGCACCATCGATACTATAAACTACTATAAATATCATACTTATAAAATATCGATAAAATAGGCATTTATAGCTATATAAAGCCTAAATTAAAGTTTTTTCCGTTAAAATTCATTTCGAAACTTTTTTCCTAACTTTTCTCCTAACTTTTTATTTTTTATTCTAAAAAGTTAGGAGAAATTACCACAAGGAGTCTATTTTTAAATGCTTACACAGAAAGATATAGTAAATATTAGTCCAAAAGATAAAAAATTTTTAATTAGCGATAGTGATAATTTATTTGTATTAGTTTATCCTAGCGGCAAAAAGTCTTTTGTATTTGATTGTAAAGATCCAAAAACAAGAAAATTAAAAAGAATAACTTTGGGGCAATTTCCGCAAATATCAATTAAAGAAGCTCGAGATAAAAAAATGAGATAAAAACTTTACTAAAAACTAATGAAAGTATAAGAAAAAAAGAAGGATGTGATACAAGTTTTAGAAAAATTGCTGAACAGTATTTTCTTCAAAAAAACGACATAACAAAACGCACTCTCAATGAGTCTATTAAGCGAATGGAAAATCATTGCTATCCTATTATAGGAGATATTCCCATTAGTAATCTTAAAAGAAGCGATATTTTAAATGTTCTTGAAAAAATAAAACTACAAAAAAATCCGAAGTCGGTAAAAAAATATTTACAACATTAACTTATGCAGTTAACAAAGAGATGATTGAAAATAATATTATGCTTGGTATAAAAAGAAAGGATTTGGTCTATAACAAAAAAACAAGACATTTTGCGACTATTACGGAAGTTTCAAAAATTAAAGAATTAATTGAAAATATTATTTATATACAATGTGATACAAATACAAAAATGGCAATCTTATTGTCGCTTCTTACTGCGCAAAGAAGTTTTAGCATAAGAAATGCTGCTTGGGAAGATATTGATTTAGAAAATGGCTTGTGGAACATACCTGCTTCAAAAATGAAAATGAAAAAAGCGCATTGTATACATCTAAGTGATATTGCAGTGCAATTATTAAAAGAATACAAACAAATAAGTCATCATGATCTTTTATTTAAATCCATTAAACAAAAAAGAAAGGCGATGGACTAAATGAGATCTTGAGTGATAATACAGTAAGAATGGTATTTAGAAGAATGGGATATTCAAATGAAGATTTTACTCCACATGGTTTTAGATCTATGTTTAGTACTCTAGCTCACGAAAATATTCAAAAACATCAGTTTAGTAGCAATATTATAGAAATGTGTTTGGCACATACGGAAAAAAATAAGGTTAAAGCTTCATATAATTTTGCACAAAATTTAAAAGAGAGAAGGGAGTTGATGCAATGGTATAGTGATTATTTGTGCGAAATATGCCCAAAATTAAAAGATTTTATTTTACTTGATTTTATATAAAAAGGAATAATATGAAAAACAAATATTTAAAAGAAGCATTCACTCGGGCGGGGGGTGAATTTCTTGAAAATAAAGAAAATAAAGAAAATAGAGAAAATAGAGAAAATAAAGAAAATAGAGAAAAACTCATAAAAACCCTAATCATACACTTAAATTCTTATTTAGAGGCTGAAAGTAATCTACAAAAAATCAAGATTTTAGTCAAAATATATCAAAATTTACAAAAATGTAGCCGAACTCCTGATCTTATTGACATAGAAGAACTTGAATTTAACAAAGAAGACATTTTCGAAGAATTATTTTATGCTTTAGGCGGTTTAGGAGGTATGTATTCCGTAGAAATAATACAATCAAGAATTGCAAATTTCATCAAAATACTTGGCGGAGAACCTAAACTTTTATTAGAAAGATTCACAGCATAGACTTCAAAAAGAAGTCTATGCAAATACTCAATTTTAGAAAAATTAATTATTCAATAACGCAGCTTTTATTGTATCATTTGTTGCTTTGGCATATATAGTGGTAGTATTTAGATTTGCATGTCTTAGAATTTTTTGTATGACCACAAGGTTTGTTCCTTTGGCTGTTAATCTCATGGCTAAAGTGTGTCTAAGCAAATGAAGTCCTTTTTTGCTGATCAAAGCTTTAGCGTAAATATTATTTACAATCAAAAAAGCATTGCTTCTATTTAAATGTTTTCCTATGCTAGTTTGCATTATGTAATCATGATCTTGGATATTTTCTTTAAAATATTCAAGCTCATCATCTACTTCTTTTTTAATAAATGCAAATTGTTCTTTACCACCCTTGCCTATTATGGATATTTTTAATATTTCATCATCAACCTCTTCAAAATCACAAAGTTTTACATTTAAAGCTTCAGAAATTCTAAGTCCTCCATAAAGCATAAGTTTTATCAGTAAAGAGTTTCTAAAACTATTATAAACTTCTTTTTTTGCTTTTTCTTTCTCTAAAACATTATTTAGCCTTATAATTTCATTTTCATTAAGATAATTTAATTTTTCTTCTGATTTTTCTGTTCTAAATCTAATTTTCTTCATATCAAAGGAAAAAATAAACAAATCATCATTATTATCGCTTATAAAAAAAGCTAGTTAATACTCTCAAATAAGTTATTTTTGTTTTTTTGATAGTTTATTGCCATTTTTTGAATTATTTTCTAAATAATTAAGAAAATTGACTAAAAAAGTCGTTTTTATATCGTTTATTTGC